>CAZJCI010000102.1:0-7835 GCA_964544455.1 uncultured Oscillospiraceae bacterium | reverse complement strand
AAATTTTATTATGCGTGCAAAATTAATAAAAGCCAACGCAGAACGCATACAGTCAGACGCGTTACAAATCCGTTTTGGCGCGTTATCTCGTAACGGAACAATATTCAAGGCACTTCCGGAAATTGAATATATTTCATGTTGCGCCGAAATTTCAAAAAAATGCGAACGGCTGATTGATGGGTATTTTTTGTTAAATCAGGGAAATTATTGTAAATAATAAATTTACTCTTTACACTTGAATAATCGATATATATCTGCTATTATATAAACAGATAATGTTTAGGAAACGGAAAAACGGCAATGATAAAAATATTATATGAAGATAAATATATAATCGCCGCAAACAAGCCCTGCGGTATTCTTTCGGAGGCTTCGGAAACCGAACAAGAATCAGTGTTATCGCTTATAACCAAACAGCAGAAGCTTTCCGATGTTTATCCGATAAACCGTCTTGACAGAAATGTAAGCGGAATTATTTTGCTTGCCAAAAAGCGAGAATTTGCCGGAAAGTTTTCGGCTTTAATATCGGAGCGAAAAATAAACAAAGAGTATTTGGCTGTAATTCACGGAGTCCCGCAAAACTTAAGCGGCGTTTATGAAGACTTGCTTTTTAGGGATTCGTCTTGCGGTAAAACTTTTGTTGTTGAAAAAATCCGAAAAGGAGTAAAAAATGCGTCCTTGGAATATAACACGCAAGCTGTTAAAAATTCCGAAGACGGAATGTTGAGTCTTGTCAGAATAAGGTTGCACACGGGAAGAACGCATCAAATACGAGTTCAGTTTTCTTCACGAAAAAACCCGATTTTCGGTGACGGTAAATACGGAAGTCACACAAATCGCGGAGAAATTGCGCTTTGCAGCGCAAGAATTTCGTTTAAACATCCGTACACCTCAAAATTTACCGACATTAAAATTCTGCCCGATTTTGAAAGAGTACCATGGAATTATTTTTGCGATTTTTTGAATTTTGACCTTTTCGAAAAAAGCGTTACAAATATTAAAAACTAATATAAAGAAAGGGAATTTTTATGAAAAAAAATAATTTTAAAAGAATATCGGTTGCACTTTTGGCACTACTTTTACTTTTTTCATCGTGTTCTAAAAACGAAAAAAGCAACGGCGAGCATTCTTCCGACAACAACGAACAGCATCTGAACAACCAAAATAACGCCGACAACAGCAACAATATTTTCAACATTGATTCGAACGAAGATGAAGAAATAGAAACGCCGTTATACACAAAGATAATTGTAGACGAAACTTCTTTGGATTATTATGCGTTTTATGCTATGTCGCACGGAATATTTGCGGTTTTCGACGAAAAGTTTAATTTGGGGCTTTTGGACGGAAAAACCGGAGAATTGCTTTTACCATGCGAATATGTTACAAGGCGTGCTGTTTGTGATAACGTTACGGCAATACGAGGACAAGACGGATGGGGATATTATAACGTCGAAACAAAAAAAATGATTTTGGATTGTAATTACGAAGAAGTTTTGAACTTTTCGGAGGGAATCGGCTGCTATTTTGACGGCGAAGTTTACCGCTATATAAATGCGGACGGAACAGCCGCAATTGATAAAACCTTTTATGAAGCTTCAAGCTTTTCCGACGGACTTGCAAGAGCTCTTTCGGAAGACAGTCTTGGATATATAGACAAAACAGGAAAATTTACGATTATTTGCGATTATGACGATTTCGACGACTTTCACAACGGACTTGCAAGAGTGCGCAACGGACAAAGCTACGGATATATTGACAAAAGCGGTGCATTAAAGTTTACAATGAATTGCGACCGTATTTATAATTACCACAACGGACTTGCCGCATTTGTTTCGGAGGATAAACTCGGTTTTGTAGATACGGACGGAAATGTTGTAATTGAACCTAATTATACGGCGTTAAGCAGCAAAATCGGCAGTGACGAATTTTTTCAGTTTAAATATGATGTTGCACCCGTTATCAGCAACGGCAAATACGGATTTATAGATAAAAACGGCAAACTTGTAATTGAAGCAAAATATGACCGTGTTATTTATGCGGTTGAAGATATAATACGAGTTCAAAAGGACGACCTTTACGGTTTTATTCTTACTGACGGCACAGAGCTTACTGCGTGCGAATATGACGAAGCCGGAAAATTTTCCAACGGTATTGCATATGTTGCAAAAAGCGGAAAATATCAATATATGAACAAAACCGGTGAAATTATTTGCAACGAATTTTTTAACGATGTAACGGATTTTTCCGATAATGTTGCTTATGTTGTAAAAGAAGGAAGCGATAATTGGTACCGTGTAACTGCCGAATAAATAAACTCACAAATTTAGTTTATGGGACGCACATATTGTATGCGTCCCATTTTTAATACATTTTTTCAAAATCCTGCGGCGACAAGCCGATTCTTTTTTTAAACAGTCTTGAAAAATAGTTCACGTCATCAAAACCCACCAGGCGAGCAACTTGACCGACCATATATTTTCTTTCAAGCAAAAGTTCTTTTGCTTTGCGAATTTTCAAACCTATTTGATAATCGTGCGGCGGCTGACCGAAATACTCCTTGAATTTTCGTCTGAAATTAGTTTCGCTCATCGAGCATAAAGCCGCCAATTCTTCTGTGCGAAGACATTCGCAAAAGTGATTTTCCATATATTCTTTTGCGATTAAAAGCACTTCGTATTCGCCTCTTACAGCTTGAGTTTTTGCCGCTTCCGAAAAAAACATTTGAATAAGCTCCATAATTTGAGCTTTTACAAGCAAGGTTGCGCCAAACATATTAGAGCCGAACGACGACACCGTTTTGCAAAAAATATTTCTGAATTCATCGAAATTTTCCGTTGACATTTTTAAAGGTACGGTTCCGAACAATTTCCAAAGTTTGCTTTTTTTATCTGTTTCGGCGGAATTAATCAAAAAATTAACCGTGTAATGTGTGAAATCTTTTTCATGGCATTCCACAATGTATTTTGACATTTGCGGAAGATATATGACTGTTCCTGGTTGAGCGCAAAATTGCTCGCTTTCATACGGTTTATAAATTGCCATACCGCTCAGCGGGCAAACAAAGCCGGAAAAATTTCTGCCGTATTGATAAAGCGTGTTGATTTCTCCGCGGTAGAAAGTATACTTATGCGCCAAAAGAACTTCCGATATTTGAATTGAGTTTTCAAAGGAAACATCGGTAACGCTGTTTTTTTGCGTCATTTTTACCACCTCTTTTTCAGTATATCACACCGGTAGCGATATGTCAATAAAAAAGACTGCGGTTTTAAGCCGCAGTCTTTAAATTCGATTGAATTTCAGTTAGTTATTTGTCAAGAGCGTCGTAGCGAACAATACAAATTGCTTCTGCATGTTCGAATTCGTCTTCTTTCTTAATTTCGCTTGAAACTACGAATGCAAGCAAAGGCATTTTTTTGTTATCGTTACATCTGAACGATGCGGAAGTCGAATTGAGGATAGAATCCGATTTAATGGAAATTTCTTCTTCATCGAGGTCGAGGAATGTGATTACTGTATCTTCGTCAACTTTGAAGAGAAGTTCTGTATCTTCAACGGCAAGCATTCCGGTTTCGGAATCGTAATCCGCAATTTTTACAAGACCGAGATCATCTGCTTTTGTAGATGTTTCAGATGTTGCAACATTACCGTAATTATCAATTGTACCGAGACAATATTTATCTACAATATAACCGTCGGAAAGCGAATAAATTCCGTTAAGCTTGCAAGAAACTGTTTCGGTTTCATCGTATGCTTCGTATTCTTCTTCAACTTTACCTGTGAAAGGATTATATACGTCGTAGTAAACAACTCTTTCGTCGTCAACCTTAACTGCCTTGGAGCTCTTAACAAATCTGTATTCGGGCGTATTATCGATTTTTGTTGATGTTTCGCCGTCGGTAGCTTCCGCATAAAGATATATGAGCTCTTCGATTGTTGTGGAGTTGGGGTTGTTCTTTACAACATACTTAATGCTCTTAAAATCAACGGAGTTGTCGAAATTGGGCTTATTTTCGTATGTGTAAATCTTAAAGACGGGTTCGTCTTCGTCATCGTATGTTTTAATTACAACGCGAGTGTTTTCCGTGAAAGATACGAATTTTGAAGGAGCAACCGCAGTGTGAAGCGAATTTGTATCTTTCTTAAGGAACTGATAGAGGTTACCAGTTGATTTAACAAACGCCGCCGTTACTTTGCCGTCTTCATCGGATTCGTATGTGTAATAAACATCGTCTTCTTCCGTACCGAGAACAGACTTATCGTTGTTGGAATCGAACGGAGCAATTTTGAATACATATTCATCATCGGAATTAATGCTGTACGTAAGGAGTTTGCCTACATAATCGCTGAAATCGTAAACGCCGTTTGCCTGTTTTGTCGTTACGGGCATAAGCGAATCTGTTCCGCCTTCGGGGATATTCTTCTTTGCGATTGACGCGCTTGTTTGAGGTTTAACAGCAACGGAAACAATTTCTCCGTCGATAAGAACATCGATAACGTTTCCTGATTTTTGCAAGTTACCGTCCGTTACGATACCTACGGAAGTGGTATATGCATATGAACCGTTTGTGTTGGGGAATATAATTGCATAGTTATCATCGTCGCCGATAACACCGCTGTTGCCCTTAACGTGGAACATTCTGCCGCCAACGTATGCAATTTCGAAATTCTTTCCGAGGTTTGCAGCGTTGAAATATTTTGATACAAACGGACCGGAAGAACCAAGCTGACCATCGATACCCGCACCGGGTCTTGCGCCGCTTGAGTTCGGGAAACCGATATATATAAGCGAACCGCCCCATCTTCCACCGTAAGAACCGTTAATTTTTATGTTGTTGGAATCAGCACCGATACCTTCAAACGATTGAGTCTCATATTTAAGTTCAAGTGTTTGAGCAACCTTAATATAGTTTGCGGGACCGTTTACATATGCAACGATTATTTGATCTTCCTTGAAATCCGCACCGGCGTTTGTTGCGCCGTAGGTATAAATCTTGGGAACTTCAAGAGCTTCGTAAATACAGCCGTATTTGTCCATTACTTCGTTGGTATTGTGTCTGTCGAAGAATGTTTCGCCCTCTTTAACAACAGCCTGACCGACAGTATAGGGTTTTAACCACATATAGTCGATTTTGCCGTCGCCGTTGGAATCCCAAACATCGGCTTCATAATTGGAAGACATATGCAAGTCGATAATCGTGGAAGTATATAATCCCCAGCTTGTGTAAAGTCCAACACCACGAAGGTCTTTGTCGCCAAGCATATAGTTTACTGTTTTGCCGGAATCATAAAAAGTTGTTCTGGACTGAGAAGCATAATACTCCTTGCCGCGTCCGGTTACGTCTCTGTCGGACTTAAAGTTGAAGTCCTGAACGTAATCTTCTTCTTCTTCGGGATCTCTGTCCGTACCGTCAAGCCAAAGGAGAGTGATGCAATCCTTATCCTTTTCGGAAATATCGGCGGGCTTGGAATATGACCACGGAGCGTCGAAAAGATATGAAACGTTGCCGTCAACCGTTACCTTACCGGTAAAGTTTTTAAATCTGCCTTCTCTGCTTTGACCGTAGGAAGTGATCATATAGTTCTGACGGCTTGTACCGGACTCGGTTTCGAATTTAACCTTGCCGCCGGAAATTTCCTTGGTTCTTGAACCAAGCGGAACGGCTGTGAGGATTTCGGGGTCTTTGCCGTCGTCTTGCTTATAATAGATAGAAAAATCTATAAGGAAATAATCGTCGGCATTGCCGTCTTTGCAAAGAGTTTCGAACTCAACGTCGGAAAAGAGTTTGGAATCCGTTTCAATGTAATCTTCGTCATAACATCCAAGAGTTACAATCTCAACGTCGTTTTTACCGTCGTCGGTCTTTTTAAAATCGTCAAGACTGTAGTTGGGAGTTGCAACAACTCTTTGAACAGTGCGTTTTACTCCGAATATTTTTTCGGCAACGGTATCGTATACGGTATATTCTTCCATACCGCTTTCGACAACCGCTTTTTTGCCGCCGGTGAGGGTTACTTCTTCATATGTTGTTTCATAGGCTTTTTTGCCTGTTGCCATATCTGCATAAAAAGCGTTATAAAGAAGAATAGCAACGTTGCCTCTTGTAAGAGCTGTATCGTAGTTTACTTTTGAGGGAAGACCGTCGTCCAAACCGATTTTTTCGGCAATTTGGATATATCCGAAAGGATACATAAGGTCTGCGTTCTTTTCATACCCAAGAGCGCGAACCAACATTACATATGCGTCCTGAAGAATGATTTTGCCTTTGGGGTCGAATGTAGTTGCGTTTCTGCCTTTGATAATGCCCGTATCGTTTGCCCATGAAACCATGAAATAATAGAACGGGTCATCAAGGTCGGTGAATTGTGTTGTGTTATCGCCGCCTTCAACGGATTTGCCTGCTTTCATAAGTCTGTAAATGAAAGTTGCCATTTGCTGGCGGGTAACGTTTTCGGAAGTACCGAATGTTGTTTCTGTGGTTCCGGTTGTTATGCCCACGCTTGAAAGAAGTTCCACAGCCTTCGTAAGCGTTTCATCGCTTGCGGAAACGTCCGTAAACTTGGCTGCTCCGACAGCCGTGCTTACTGCGCTTGCCGAAAGGATGCAGGATAACACCAACGCGAGAAATTTTCTCATGTTTTTCTCCTCCTAAAAATATAGATAGATACGGCAAAGAGTCCTTGCCCACAATGCTATTATAATATAAAATATTCAAATTTGCAAGAGTTTTTTTCGAATGTAACATATTTGTAACAAATAGCGGTTTTCGTCAAAAAAAACTTTGGTAATTTACAACAATCTTAAAAAATCATATTTGGTGATAATACACAATTGCTTTTGTATCAGATTTATTTCACGGCACAAAATATTTTAAAAACTCAACTAACTTTCAGAATAATTTCGTTTAAAAATCAGAAAGTCCGCCTTAGTACTTGCACTAATATTCGATTATATCTTTAAAAAACTTTACGTTATTTTCGTAATAATCGTTGTTATCCGCTTGCATAACATCGCCTTTGGTTCGTTGACGTCTTATGCAAACAATGCTGTTTTCGGGATAAAAACGCAAAGTTGTGCGCATATATGAAACAAGTTCGGATATAGGAACACCGTATTCGTCAACGGCATATTCAGGCACTTTTTCCAAAACTTCGGAAAGCGGGCGCAAAACGTCCATACTTTTAACTTGTTCGTAAAGCAGTGGATGAAGAATATATATTACCGACGTTCCGTTTGCCACTTCTGTATAAAGCCGCTGAAATTCCGTATTGTTGGTTTGGGCTATGGGATCGTCCAATTCAAATCCGTTTTGCATTTCGGATATTGGAATTATAAGCTGAAAAACGTCCGCTCTTTTTTTACCGTCGCCGTTATAATCTTCTTTCATTATGCTTTCCAAGGAATTTTCGCGATATTCCTCCGCCACCTTATAATTACCGGCATACATAATCATTGCGTCCGCTTCGCTTCTTTGTGCGCACTGAACGGTACACACAACCGCAACCGCAAGAAAAAACGCGCCTATAATAGTATGCCACTTGTAATGATACCAATAATTTTCAAGCTTTTGAACAAACGTCATATTGGATTTTTTGTTATCCGCCATAAAATTTCCGCCTTTCCGATTTTTTAATTTATAACATTATATCACAAACTTCGTCGATAATCAAGCGTTATTGCAGCCGACTTTGTGCAAAACAAAAAGTTTACAAAGATTTGTTTGTATCAAAGCTCCATTTTAACGAACAAACAATTTATGAATCTTGTGGTACACTTTACGGAAGAAGAAAGCGGATTCGCATAATTATGGACAACATTATGTTATTTTTTCTTT
>CAZJCI010000101.1:0-7866 GCA_964544455.1 uncultured Oscillospiraceae bacterium | reverse complement strand
GTAACCCTCCCCAAACCCAAATACACAGTAACCTATGCCACAACCGTCGGCACGGCTCCCGAAGCCGCAACCAATGTTGAACACGGCACAAAAATCACTCTCCCCACGCTTTCCGATGAAGAACTCACCTTTAAGGGCTGGCGCGTGGGCGATACCGACGAAGTTGTTGAGGGCGGCGAAGAATACGAGGTTACCTCCGCAGTCACCCTTAACGCAGTTTGGGCAAGCACAAAAGTTTTCCTTTCTTCCGAAAACGGATATGACGAAAACAGCGGTATTCAATCCGATTCGCCCGTAAATACTTTGGCAAAAGCCCTTGAACTTATGACGGGCGATATGGATACGCTTGTTATTGTCGATAAATACATCGTTGCAAAAGATAGCTCCAAGGCAGGCGAAACCGAAAACCTTGGCGTTGCCGGCAAATCTATTGTTGTTACCGGCAAAACGTCGGAAGCAATTTTCTCATTGGACCGTGAAGTAAATCCCACAACAGGCGACCCATGGCCTTACGACGACGCAAGCGTGAACCTTGTCGGCGACGTTACGTTTAAAAACATTATCGTTTGCGGTAACGACAACGACGGAAAACTTCAAACAAACGGATTTAAGTTTGAATATGATAACGTTGGCAAAGGCAAATATGCGCTGAACGTTCTTGTCGGCAAAAACGATTCCGCAATAAATCTTACAAGCGGCGCGTTCAATAAAGTTCACTTGGGCGTGAGCGGCGGCACATATACCGGCAACAGCTCCGTTACAATTGACGGCGAAAACGTTACGGCGGGCTATGTGAATATGGCTCACGGCTGGCATTCCAACAACATTTTTAACGGAAAATTCAGCGTTACTCTTAACAAAGGTAGCGTTACCAACGCAATTTCCGTGGATACCGAAGGTCAGTTCTCCACAAACACATACGCCGGTTTGCGCTATATCACCCTTAACGGCGGTACGGTTAAAGACGTTGTAATTACAAGCGGTCCCGTTTATCAAGTAAACGGCAAAGAAGAATGGACGAAAACCGACCGCTCCGGCGTAACCGTACTCGAAGTAAACGCAAAAGACGTAATTACAGGCAAAATCAAAGCGGGCAGAAACAAGGAAAGTTCCACTGGCTATGTTTCCGACGCAACGAACGATTCCTCCGCAAAAGTAATAATTTTTAACAACGGTTCTTATGATGCCGAAAAAATCGACAGCTATATCACCGAAAACACAAACGCGCAAATATTCAACGTTAAAAACGGCATACTTTCCGCTGTTACAACGGAATATGATTCCGAAAACGTTACCGAATGGGCAAAGAACGTTAAACTTTTGGGATTTGCCTATGAAATCCCCGCAGAAAGCGAATTTAATGCCGTTAAGGTCGGCAACAAGATTTATTTCCTTAAAGACCTTAAGGACAGATTGATTGCCGTTCCCGAAGAAATCGGCACATACGACGTTGAATTCGGCAAAGCCGTAACCGTTACTTTGGTAAACGGCGAGGACAAAACATCAACGGCATATTTTGTCGGCGATAAAATTAATTTTGCAAGACTTGATTTGCAAAACAACCTTAAGCACGCAGGCTGGACGGAAACCAAAGACGGCACAATCGCCGAAATCGCCCACACCGGCGAATATGAAGTAACAAAAGACGTAACCCTTTATGCGGTTTGGTCCGACGTTACAACCTATACCATCACTTTTGTTACGGAACACGGAACCGCTCCCAAACCGATAACCGTGTATGACGAAGACGAAGACGGAAATGCCGACGAACAAATCAAGCTTCCCGACCTTGGAAAAGTGGGACACTTCACATTTAAAGATTGGGACCTTGGCACCGGTAACGGAATTTTGGTCGGCAACACGTATATTATTCTTACCAAAAACATCATCGCAACAGCCGAATGGGACGAAGACCCCAAAGCGACAATAACCTATGTTGATGGAATTTTCGGCGCGGCTCCCGAACCCTATACCGGCTATGTTGGCGATAAGTTTACAGTTGCCAATCCTTACAAAACCGGGGCGGATATTCCCGAAGAATATTCATTCGTCTGTTGGCGGAAACCCGACGGAAATTATTGGGATGTGCTTCAAGAAGTAGAAATTCCCGAAAATGCTTTAACTCTTACCGCAGAGTGGGCGGCGCCTTTCAATTTTGAAGTCGGCGGCGCAAAGGGAGAACCCGAATTGGATGCCGCCGGTGTATTTAGTGCCGTCATAGGCGAAACGCTTTCCGGCAATACCCTTCCCGGCAGCGGAACGCTTAAAAAAGCAAATTGCCGTTTTGTCGGTTGGGCAACAACCGAGGGCGGAGAGGTTATAACCGAATATACCGTTAAAAAGGAAAACAACGTTCTTTATGCCGTTTGGGAAGAAGTTGTGGAAAACGCAGGCATTATCGAAACAAAAGTAACATATTACAGCGGAAGCGGCAGATATCTTGTCGACGTATATTTCAGCGGATATAACGCAAACACCGTTGCGTTCGGCTATACTTACGGCGATAACCTCACTTTCGGCAGTTTCACTCCCGCAAGCGGTTTGGATTTTGTTGCAAACGGACTTACCGTGAACAACACCATAAACAAATATTACGCAACTTGCGTTGCAAAGCAGGAAGACGACGGTATTATTAAAGGTGCGGACGGAAAAGTATTGCTTGGTACTCTTGAATTTGTTCGTGATACTTCCAAAGACGAATACGCTCAAACGCAACTGAAAGATAACGTTCAAATCACAACTCCCCAAACAACCGAAAACAACGCATATTCGGAAGAATACTTCCTTTATGTTCCCTATGTAGCTTCGCTTGAAGTTGAAGGACAACCCATTGTGTTCGACGAAATTTTCGATTACGAAATTATCGACGTTGAATATACCGTAAACGGTAGCGTAAAAGTTGTTCGTGCGGACGGAACCGCTCCCAAAAACTTTGCTTATATTGAAGTTTTGAACGGTGCGGGCAACACTGTTAAGAAAGTTGACATCGAAAACGCAAATACAACCACGGAAAACGGCGTGTTTGAATTTTCCGTAAATCTCCCCGAAGGTAAATATACGGCGTATATTTATAAAACGGGCTATGCAAGAGCGGCTGTTGAAATCAACATTGAAGCTCAGGAAGGTGCGGAAGAAGAAGGATTTGTTCCGAAGCCCATAACTCTTGAAACAGTAGTTCTTGTTGCCGGCGACGTTGTAAACCAAGCAAACGTTCTCGACTTGCTTGACTTTGCCGCAATCACATCTAAGTTTGAAATCGGCGAAATTCCCGACGAAATCGTTAAGGCTTTGGATATCGACGAAGACGGCGGAATCACCGTTGACGATTTGTATTGGATTAAGAAGAACTTCGGTTATTCCGAAAACTGAAATATAAGCAAAACAAAATTTACGGCTGACTCGTAATTTTGCATAAAACCGAATTTTCGGCAAAAAGCTCCCCAACGCCTGACGTTGGGGAGCTTGCGTTTTTTGGAAAGTTTGTATGCGGAAAACCGCGTGCAAAAAGGCTGAAGTTTTGCGCAAAGCTAATTTAAACGGCGGGGAATAAGGTCGGAGGGATTTGTTCCCAAAAATTTGCGGAACGTTCGGTTAAAATAGCAAATGTCGTCAAACCCCACGGCAAAAGCCGCTTCCGTAACCGTATATTCGCCGCTTTCCAAAAGTTCGGCGGCACGCTTTATGCGCAAAAAGTTTCGGTGAGTAATGGGGGAAAACTTGCTGTATTCCTTAAAACGTCGGCGGAAAGTTGCGGGGCTGACGTTGCACATTGCCGCCAAAAATTCCACGGAAAAATCTTCCCAAAAATTGTTTTCCAAATAGGCTATTCCGCTTGAAATCGAACCGTATTTGCCAATTGCCGCCGTTTTGGAAACATCGTCCGCCAGCAAAGAAAGAAGCTCCAAAAATATTGCCAACGCGCGAAGCCTTGAATTAAATGCGCTTTCGGCTCTGGCTTTAAGCAAACGCTCGAAAATATTTTTATAAACGCCGCCGCAATCGTGCGCGGCAATGCAAATTTCCTTGGAAAACACCGTGCTTGCGTTGTTAATTACAAAATTTGCCGTAATAAACGAACCGTTGCACCCCGCTTCCCATTCGGAAACATATTCCGAGTCGTGCGGAAGATAAATAATATCTCCGCTTTGCGCGCAAAGTTCCGTCGGCGTTCCTTTGTTAAAAATTATTTTTCCGCCCGTAACCAAAAAAAATCTTGAAAAAGGTCTTGCGCCCGCAACGCAAACAAATCTCGATTGCGTTAAAATGGGTTGCGGGTTGCGGTAAACGTTAAGCGAACGGACGGTTATTTCGTTTTCGTGCAAAATATCAAAGTTCATAAGCAACTCCAAAAATGTTTTTGTGATTATATTGTACAAGTAAACGCTTAAATTGTCAATGGATTTTTGAAAATTTGTGTGATATAATATGCGTAGAAATTCTTGCTGCGCAAGTTTTTTTGCAAGCAAGCGTTTGATTTTTTTATACAATATACCAAAATGAGAAAGGAATTTATTATGAAAGTAAGACTCGGTATTGTTGGATTCGGCGAATTTGCGCAAAGCTTTTTGCCCATATTTTTGGCTCACCCCGATGTGGAATACGTTTGCGGCGCGGAAATTTATGAACCCCGTCGAAAGCTTGTTGCGGATACCTACGGAATAAAAACCTATGCTTCTTTCGAAGAAATGCTTGAAAACGACGATAAAATCAATTGCGTTGCAATTTTTTCGCAAAGGCATCAGCACGGACCTATGGCAATAAAAGCTCTTAAAGCGGGCAAACACGTCTATTCCGCCGTCCCCATGGGAATAACGGAAGAAGAAGTTTTCGAAATAATAAAGCTTGTCGAAGAAACGGGACTTATTTATATGATGGGTGAAACCTGCTATTATTTCCCATGCGCCGTTTTCTGCCGAGAAATGAACAAAAAAGGCGAATTCGGAAAAATAACCTATGCGGAATCGCAATATTATCACGATATAACGGAATTTTTCGATTCATACAGCGGTTCGGGAAACAAAGAATGGAAAAAAGACGTTGGAGTTCCGCCCATGTGGTATTCAACGCATTCAATGTCTATGGCTTTTTCGGCAATGGACGATTATGCGGTTGAAGTTACGGCGTTCGGCTATAAGGACCATATGAACGACGGACTGTACGGAAAGGGCATAAACCGATGGGACAACGAATTTTCCAACGAAACGGCAATTTTGCGAATGTCGAAAGGCGCAATTGTGCGTATTAACGAATTCCGAAGAGTATCCACAATAAAACCGTCGTCCTATATAACCGGTATCTACGGCGATAAAGGGACGTATGAGGCAAGCGGAATGCAGCATTTGTTTATTCAGCTCGGCGTAAACGGTGCGGAAAAGAACGTGCGAAACGTTGGAGATTTGATAAACAGCGATAATTATAAAAAAATGCTTGCCGACGGAGGCACCTCCGAAAACGGAGTTATAAGTTATAATTATCACAGAGGATTTTCCGCAATTCAGCCCACGGAAAGATTGCCCAAACAGCTTATCGAACTCGGCAAAGGCATTCATAAACCGGACACGGACGGTCACAACGGTTCGCATTTGTTTTTGGTTGACGATTTTACAAGAGCGGTGGTTCAAAACAAGCTTCCGCCCGTAAACGCCTGGACAGCCGCATCCTATATTCTACCCGGAATATACGCTCACCAATCCGCGCTTCAAAACAACAAAACGCTGAAGCTTCCGCAAATTCCCAAGCCGTCCGAAAAGTGGGAATATATCGAATACTAAAACATATTTACGAATTTAAAAAACAGAACAAAAAATTTCGCCGTCGCAAACGGCGAAATTTTTTATACATATTGAATTTTGCAAACCGTGGTCGGCAACCGAAGACGCCGCCTTGTGAAATCACCTCATCATCGAGCCGATTCAAAAATCACAGTCAAAACGCCTTTACTGCCGAAAACCGTTTAAAACCAACGGCAAAAACAACCCTAATCACCGTAACGCTTCAAATTTTCCACACCCAAAAGGAAAATTTTCGTCCCTCCTTTTTCAAAAGGAGGGTGAGGCCAAGGGCGAATAGCCCTTGTCGCCGTCGCAAACGGCGAAACTGTTTTTGAAAATGTGAGCCGAGAATTTTATAAATCAAAAATTTTCGGCAAGGCGGCGGTGAACTTTGGACTGTTTACAAAAAATTCAAATAATTGTAAAATTTTATAGGCGGCTATTCGGCGATATTTTGCGATATTTATGCGATATTTTGAGTTATTGTGCGATATTTGCACGATATTTTTGGATATTTACGCATAAAATTTTATGGCGATAAGCGATTTTTCGTTAGCGTCCAAAAGAATTGTTGCGCTTTGCGTTGTTTGACTGTTATAATATTCAAAAATAATTGCGCAACCGTAGGAATCGGCACTGACGGTGATGTATGTTGGCAAACCGAGCGTTTGCAATATTGTTTTCACATCGGAATTTTGCGTTATTTCGCCGAAAGCGGTAAATTTGTTTGCGCTTGTAAGAGTAACGGCGTTTATTTCAAGTTCCGAAGCTGTTTGCGGGCGGTCTCCGTTATTAAAAATCATAAAACCCGTAAGTTCTCCGGACGGGCACAAAAACGACGCGTTAATTTCGTTTTGCGGTTCAACCGTGACGGAAAGATTTGTTTCGGCGTATTGCGAAAAACCTTTTTCTTGGAGCAGTGCGGCGGTTGTGGGTAAAGCAACGCTTATGTTTTCCGAAGAAAGCGTAAATTGCTTTGAAAAATCGTATTCGCTTTTAAATTCGTCTTTAAGCTTATAAAGGCGGGAACATTGGTTTGTTTCGGAGCTTATGTAGTCGTTGTATTTTTGAAAATCCGCAAATTCGCTTAAAAACGCAACGGCGTTTTCCACGGCGGTTTTTTGCTCTTCCGACGAAAGCTCCGTGCCGGTTGCTTCCGCAATTACCGAAGAGGCGAACGGTGAATTTGAATCCGAATCGGAAAAAGGCTGCAAGGTGGTTGTTAAGTCGGTTTGCGGCGGCTGTTCGGACTGTGAATCGGGGTTTTTGTGTTTTACATCGGAACAGGAACCGCAAAACAATAAAGAAGCCGCAAGCAAAAAAAATACCGTTTTTTTCATGGCATATCCTTTCGTGATTTGTGAAAATATATTAACCGAAAGAATTATATTATATTTTGCAAGAATTGTCAACTCATATTTTTTTAATTTTGAGGAAAAACAAGTTCTGCGTTTTTTAAAGTAGTTTTTCAAAGAGTGAATTTTCAAAATAAGTTCCACGGTGAGAAAGAGACGGAAATGATAGTGAAAAAAGCGGTGGTCGGTATGATAAAAAAGCGGATAAAAGGCGAAAAGAACATCAAAACTTGAAAAAAGGTACGGCAAAATGCCCGGAGGGGGAAAGTTTTCAGGTTGGTTTCCGCTATGGTGGGAATTATTGTGGCAAAAAATTACAGTAAATTCATAAAGCAAATTCTACGGTTAGAGAGAAGCGGAAATGAGAGTGAAAAAAGGGGTAGTCAGTATGATAAAAAGCGAATAAAAGCCGAAAAGAACATTAAAACTTGAAAAACGGAACTGCAAAAAGCACGGAGGGTGAAATTTTTTAGGTTAATTTTCGCTGTGGTGAGAATTATAGTGACAAGAATTTACTCTGCATTTTTGCGTATTGTTAAAATTCACATAATGCGGCGAATATAATTCGGTTGCTTTGTGAAAATATATAAAACGCAAAAATATTGAAAAAAACTCTTGACAAACGCAAAAGAATGTGATATAATAGCAATGTTCTCCGATGAACGGCAGAACAAAATTAAAATTGAATATGCTGGTGTGGCTCAATGGCAGAGCAGCTGATTTGTAATCAGCAGGTTGTT
>CAZJCI010000100.1:0-7879 GCA_964544455.1 uncultured Oscillospiraceae bacterium | reverse complement strand
TCCCATACTAAATCCCACTTTCCGTTTACTGTGGAATTTACTTTGGGAATTCACGTATTATTTTTTTTGCGTTTTAATATATATTTCATATCTAATTATTAAACCGAAAACGATTGTAAGACTTAAAGAACATACTACACTTTCAAGCATTATTTTTGCTTTTGTAAAAACTTCAAAGCAGTAAAGTTCTTTCGATGGCATCGAAAGAAACAGCGTTAAAGCAATCAAATATGTAAGTATGCAAACAAATGAAAAATTAAGAAAAACTCTTAATGCGTTGGAATAATTCAAGTATTTTTTTAACATTTTCGTTCCTCACTATAAATATTTATCTAATGTTGTTTACTTTTTAAAAAAATAAGTATATAATTAATAAAAAAAGAAAGGATATAGTATTTGTATGAGATGCCCTTTATGCGGAAATATTGACAGTAAAGTTCTTGACTCAAGACCAAACAGCGATTATTCTTCAATTCGCCGAAGACGCGAATGTATAAAATGCCAAAAAAGATTCACCACATTCGAAACAATAGAAAACATTACGTTTTCCGTTATCAAAAAAAACAAAACGCGTGAATTGTTTGACAGACACAAGCTTCTTAACGGTATGATTAAAGCGTGCGAAAAACGTCCGGTTCCTATTAACGAGATTGAAAAGGCGGCAACCGATATAGAGCAAATGCTACTAAGTTCGATGCGTATTGAAATTCCTTCATCGGAAATCGGAGAACTTGTAATGACAAAGCTTAAAAATTTGGATGACGTTGCATATGTTCGTTACGCTTCGGTTTATAAACAATTTAAGGATATTAATACTTTTATGGATGAGCTCAAGCGTTTGCTGGACGAAGAAAAAAAATAAACATATTCCCCGGGGGTAAATCTGTCACTCCCGGGGCTGTCTTTTGTTTATTCAAATGAAATACCGTAATTAATTTGCGTTTGCGGATTTACAAAGCAACCTCCAACGCTGTTTGCATAAAATACCGTATTCGAATACGGAGTATATCCGGAAGTTCCGACTGCACCGATTTCGCCGCCTTTAACAATTGTATCTCCCACTTTACAATTCAAATTGCCAAGATTAAAATAATAGGAATATACGTTAAGTCCATGATCTATAATCACGGCGTTTCCTGTGTAATCGGTACTTTCTGCAAAAATAACGATACCGTTATTTGCCGCGGTTACTTTTGTTCCTTCGGTACTTTCAATATATAATCCTTCGGATACTTTTGAAGCGCCGGTTATGTTCATGGTATCACCGAAATTGCAAATAACTTTTCCGTTTAAAACCGGAAGCGCAAACTTACCTTCCCAAAGCATTTCGGAAGAAGATTTTCCGTTTAAGCTTTCAAGCATTTTTTTATATTCGCTGATTTTTGTTTCCGTTCCCAATTCAACAGTGCTTGCGGGAAGCATTAAATCCGCTGTAGTCTTAAATTTTTTATCTTTTACATTAAAGTTTATTTTTGAATTGCCCGCAAATTCGGTTATTGTAATTTCATATGTTCCTGCAGAAGAATTGTTTTTTATCGGAACGTATATATATTGATTACCGTTATATGTAAAAGCCGACTGTTCCGTTGCCATAAAATCCGCTTTTGCGGTTATAGCGTCGTTTGCGTTGCCGTTCTTAACTTTTATAACGGTGAATTCTCCTTGTTGCAAGCCGTTTTTATCCGCAAGAACAAATTCCGAAGGTACATCATAAAGAATATTAAAATTATAAGCTACTTCTCCGTAAAAATCAGAAGACTCATTTTCATACCATTTTGCATGTACCGTAACATTAAGTAAAGTATCTTCGTTGAAATTCAATAATGTTGGAAGAACTCCCGGTTTTGCATCTTCACAAAGAGCTGTGCCGCCTTTTGTTACGGTTATGTTTATTTCTTCCGTTGAAGTTTCGGAAAATCCAAGCGTCATTGTTGAAACATATTCTTTCGGAACTCTTACCGTTTTTATTTCGTTTTGAGATTCCGTGAGAGTTTTTGAAACATTCTCACCGTCTAAGCGGAGATAATTCCAATTGTAACTCTGCGGTTCAATGTTTTCGGCAACATTCGGATAAGCCACTTTCAAACTAAAAGCATTAGCATATTTATTTGCATCGGCGAACTCATATCTTGCAATAAGTTCTTTGGCGTCCTCGCTCGAAATACTGTAATATTTTTCGTTTATATCTTTAAAAGAAAAATTAGCCAAATTTTCCGACGACATTATAAAAGTATAACTGTCCTCAACATTTGTTCCGATATATTTTATTTTGAATAATGTGGATTCTTCCTCGCCGATTGGACTGTATTCAATTTCGGAACCGTTGGAAATTATATTCCAATATGTTTTCAGCGTATCGGAATCGTCATATTCTTTAATTAATTCTCCGTTTGAAGAATAAATTTCAACTTTTTTAAGCTCTTCGGTATTGCTGATTTTTCCCGAAGTGTTGGATTTTGAATCTTTTCCGTTGCCGTTGCCCAAAATACCGACAATTACGGCAGAAACAAGCGGCACACAAAGAACCGCACACAAAATTATTTTACGAATACTGAATTTGTTGTCATTCATAACTTTATACCTCCGTTTAATCACTCAATTTATATCCTCTTAATGCTATTATACACGAAATATTTCTAAAGGTCAAGTCTTTTTGATAAATATGATAAAAAATTTTAATATAAATAACAGTATTTTAACCTTGACAAAAAACGTATTATATTGTATCATAAATACATAATCAATTTTAAGGTAGATTAAATGAAAATTTTGACATCGGGTAATGTTGAATGTGAAAAAATTTGTGTTGCTTTGGGAAATTTCGACGGTGTTCACATAGGTCATAAAGCTATTATAGAATCCGCAGTTAAATATGCGGATTTAAAGAATATAAAATCCTGCGTTTATACATTTTCTTCTCACACTTCCTGCATATTGGGAAACGAAAAAAAACTTTTAACAAATACGGACGAACGGCAACGTTTAATCGAAAACTTGGGTAGTGATTATCTGTATGCGGATGATTTTTCGGCAATACGTAACTATTCGCCAAAAGAGTTTTGCAAAAAAATTCTTATTGAAAAACTTCACACAGCATATGTTTTTTGCGGATATAATTACAGATTCGGCAATAGGGGAATGGGAGATATTGATGTTTTACGCCGTGAAATGAATTGTTTCGGAACCGAAGTTGTTGCAGTTCCTTTTGTTTCTTATAACGGCGAGGTCGTTTCTTCAACAAGAATAAGAAATTCAATTTCAAGCGGAAATATGTTTGAGGCTGCTGCAATGCTTGGTCACGGATATGTTCTGACGGGCAAAGTGGAACACGGTAAAAAACTCGGTCGCAAGCTTGGTTTTCCCACTCTTAATATACCCATAAGCAATTTTAAAGTTATTCCCAAATACGGTGTATACGTTTCAAAATGCGAACTTGACGGAAAAATCTATAATGCTATTTCCAATGTGGGAATACGTCCGACAACAGATTCCGATTTAACAACAAACAACGTTGTAAATTGCGAAACGTTTTTATTTGATTTTTCCGAAAAAGCATACGGTAAAAATATATCGGTAAGCTTATATGAAATGCTAAGACCGGAACGCAAGTTTAATTCACTTGAAGAGTTAAAACAACAAATTGAAAATGATATTATTATCGCAAAAGAACTTTTTAATAAAAATAATCGGAGCTTTTTATGATAATAAAAAGAATTTACTACGTTTTATGCACAATGTTTATTGCAATATTATTTACTCAGTCGGTTTGCGCAACCGAAAAAATCGAGCCGCTTTATATTAACACCAAAACATTATCCGATTATTGCGGAGTTAAGTTTCCCGGAACAGTCGGAAAAAGTATTTTTGTTTATAATACGGAAAATAATTTGTCAATTTATGAAAAAAACTCCAATGCCAAAGTATTTCCCGCTTCAACGGTTAAAATAATGACTGCGATTATCGCATATGAAAAAATTGACGATAAATCAACGCCGATAACGGTTACAAAATCCGTTGTAAACGAGTCCACAGGAATAAAACTCGGACTTGCCGTTGGAGATGTATATACCGCCGAAGACCTAATACGAGCGATTCTTATTTGCGGTTCGAACGACGCGGCAAATCTTATTGCCGATTATGTTTCGGGAAACGATAAGGGCAGATTTATTTCTTTAATGAACGAAAAAGCCGCTTTGCTGGGGTGTAAAGAAACAAATTTCACAAATGTTACCGGACTTCATGATGATAATATGTATAGCACCGTTTCCGATATGATGAAAATTGCAATTTACGCATATCAACTTGGAGAGCTTGCGGAATGGTCATCGGTTCCGGCATATTCTTTTGCTCCGATTAACAATCCAGATAATTATAAGCTGAGATATAACAGAAATGATTTTGTTTCGAAAAGCTCCACCAAAGCTTATTATTATACTAACGCCGTGGGATTAAGTTCGGGATATACTCCGGAAGCGGGGGATTGCCTTATAACATCCGCAAGCAAAAACGGTCTTACGTATATTTGCGTTATTATGAATTGCAAATCCTTGGAAAACGATGATACAAATTATGCTTACAAGGACGCAAAACAAATTTTGGACACGTGCTTTTCGGCTTTTTCCGAAACAACCGTATTAACTCCTTTTTCTGTTGTTGATGAAGTTCCTTTAAAGCTTTCGGCAAACAAAGACTATGTATCCCTATATCCAAGCGGAACCGTTAAACATTTATTGCCGGTTGATATGAAAGACGCCGACGTCAGTTATGAAAAAATTATTTATAAGCAGGAATACGAAGCTCCGGTGGCAAAAGGAGATGAGCTTGGCGAAATAATAGTAAAATATAAAGGCGATTATATTCTTGGAAAGGTAAAGCTTGTCAGTGCGGAAAATTTCGAAAGAAGCGCAGTTCTTTATGCAATCGAATCAATAAAAAGAATTGTAACAAGCAGTTTTTTTATTGTTACGGTTATTACAGCTGTTATTTTGTTTATAATTTACACTGTAATTTCATTAAAAAGCCGAAAAAACGGTAATTATCGATACAAATAATTTTTCCCTGTCGTATATGAATATACGGCAGGGAAATTTTTATATTTTACCGATAAGGCGTTTAAGCAATTCTTCATTATGCACATATTTTTCGACGGATAATCCGACTTGCAACATCTGTCTTACCACAGACGAACTTATATACATATATTCGGGAGCGGAACTCAAATATAAAGTTTCGATTCTTTTTCCGAATTTTTCAAAAGAAGCGTTGCCGTTTACATATGCCATTTCATTTTCATAAGAAACATCGGCGTTATTTCTTATTCCCTTTACTATAAAGTCAATACTGTTATTATAAGCAAAATCTATGGTCAGTCCGTCATAGGATGTCACTTCAACGTTTTTTAAATCGAAAAGAGCATTTTCGGCATATTTAACACGTTGCGCGGATGTAAGAAGCCCGTGCTTTTTTTCGTTATAGCCGATTACAACAATTACTTCTTCGAACATTGCCGCACATCTTTTTATAATATCAATATGACCAAGCGTCATTGGGTCATAGCTGCCGGGAAGCATTACCTTACTCATCCGAAGCACCATCCGTTACCGCATTTTCGTTATACTCGAAAATATAAGTTATCGCTCTTCCGTATTTATATTTTTTTCGCAACGTTAATCCGTATAAATCTCCGTTAATCTCATCTTTATCCGTTTCGCAAACAATAATGCAACAGTCGGCAAGAATATCGGTTCTCGTTATTTTCTTTAAAATTTCATCTTTCATACTTTTTGAATATGGAGGATCAAGAAAAACAATATCGAATTTTTCTCTTCCGAAAGCGGATTTTAAGTATTCGCTGTAATCCATTCTTAAAATTTTACAGGATTTTATAAGATTTGTTTTTTTTGCATTACTTTTTATTATTTCAACAGCTTCCGAACTTTCATCAACAAAAACAGCATTAAGAGCACCTCGGCTTAACGCTTCCAACCCCATTTGACCGCTTCCGGCAAAAAGGTCAAGAACTCTTTTATTTTCCAATTCAAATTGTATTGCACTGAAAATGCCTTCTTTGGTACGTTCGGATGTCGGTCTTGTAATTTCTTCTCCGTCCATTGTTGAAAGCTTCACACCTCTTGCGGTTCCCGTTATTATTCTCATATTCAGTTACTCCTATTATTAAGATATTTTAATATATCGATTGCAATTGTTTCGTTTATTCCGCCTACGGTTGTTAAATCGCTGACAGACGCATTTTTTATATTTTTTATTGATTTGAATTTTTTTAACAAAGCATTGGCTTTTTTCACGCCAACACCGTTTATATTTTCCAAAATAGAATGCTTAACTTTTTTGGTTCTTGACGAATCCATTTTCGAAAAAGTAAATCTGTGTACTTCTTCTTGAATTCCGTATATAAACGTGAACAAAGTCATATTTGTTGCAATACTTATTTCGTTTTCTCCGTTGGTAAGAGTTCTTGTTTTGTGAAAATCATCTTTTACCATACCGATAACCGGAATATCAAGGTTTAATTTTAATAAAACTTTTTTCACACAATTAACGTGTCCGACTCCACCGTCCAACAAAATCAAATCGGGACACGCCGAAAAAGATGCGTTGGGGGGTTCCGCGTCGGTATTTTTCAAATACTTTAATCTTCGTTCCAAGGCTTCGCTCATAGCGGCATAATCGTCGGTTTTATTGTTTAATTCTTTGATTGAAAACAGCCTGTAATCCGATTTCTTAAATTTACCGTTTTCAACAACAATCATACCGCAATACATATCGCTTTTGCCGTTATTCGAAATATCATATGCTTCTATTCGTTCCGGTAAAACTTCGAGACGTAAAGCCGAAGCAAGCTTTACGAGCACTTCTTCGTCCTTACGTGCGATTTCCAATCGTTGCCGCACCGCTTCGGAAGCGTTTCGCTTGGACATTTCAGCATATATACGTTTTTCACCTCTTTCGGGAATCCCTACCTTCACAGTAAATTTTGCCATAGCCGAAAGGTTTTCCGAAAGTCTTTGAATTTCGTTTTTTGAAACATCAAACGATAATAAAATATTTGTGGGAATATGACCGCAATTTTCATAAAAACGTTCTATAAAATCGCACAATTCAAATTCTTCGCATAATTCGTTGGAAGAAAAAATATAATCTTCTTTGTCGATAACCTTACCGTTTCTGATAAATATTACAGAAAGTGCCGAAATTGTTTCCGCAACATGCAGCCCGAATACGTCGAATTCTTTGTCCGGGTTTGTAATAATATTCTGATGTTCGCTTAGCTTTTTAAGTGAAGAAATCCTATCCCTGCACTTTGCGGCATTTTCATATTCAAGTTTTTCGGCAAAAATGCTCATTTTAGTTTCAAGCTCGGAAATTAAATTTTTATAATCACCTTTAAGGAATGTTTCAACCTCCGAAAAGATATCTCTGTATTCAGCAGATGTGATTTTTCCCGAACATGGTCCGTAACATTGTCCGAGATGATAAAACAAACACGGTCTGCACACTTTTTTACCATATTCAAATTCTTTTCCGCAGGTTGCAATTCCGAATGTTTTGGACACTGTTTCAATAATTTCGTTTGCGTTTTTTGATGAAATATACGGTCCGAAATATTTTGCGATTTCGTCTGTTCGTGTTCTTGATAAAGATAATTTAGGATAAGGTTTGGCATATGCCAATTTTATATACGGATAAGTTTTAGCGTCTTTCAGTTTAATATTATATTTCGGAGTATGTTTTTTAATCAGTTCGTTTTCCAAAATTAACGCTTCCGCTTCCGACGCTGTATAAATACATTCAAAATCGTAAATATTTGCCGCAAGCTTTGCTGTTTTTGCATTAAGAGAGGAAATTGGCTGAAAATAAT
>CAZJCI010000099.1:0-7884 GCA_964544455.1 uncultured Oscillospiraceae bacterium | reverse complement strand
GTCTGTTGGGATTATAGTGGAACGACACCGAATCGAATTTTATATCGCCCTTAATTTCGGCGGGTTTAATAGCATTTGGAGCGTTTGATATTTCGGGAATCATATCCAAAGTTTCGAACATTCGGGAAGCGGAATTAATAACGTCCGTTAACGTATTGGTAAAATTTGAAAAAAATTCCAACGGAGCGAAAATCATTCCCACATAGCCCAAATACATTGTGAGTTCGCCGTACGTCATATGACCGCCCATAACCTGAATTCCGCCGAATCCCCATATTGCCTGGCTTGAAAGACCTATGAGAAGAGATACCACCGGAAAAATGCAAATGGAAATGAGGTTGGAGCGCAAATTCGCTTCGTAAAGCCGAGTGGAATATCCCAAAAATCTGTTTGTTTCGTCCGCTTCTTTTGAAAAAGATTTTACAACTCTTATTCCGGAAAGAGAATCGCCCAACATTGCGTTAAGCGCGGAAGAACGTCTCCACTGTTTTGAAAAGCTTCTCCAAAGTTTTGGCAACATAATTTTGAATATCGCAACTATAATCGGTACGGGAACGAAAACTATCAATGTGAGCATTGGATTTATGCCGAAAAGCAAAACCGCAATACCGATAAATTTTAAGGCATTTACAATTAAATGCGGTATTCCGCTGACAAAGAAATTTCGGATTTTATCCGCATCGTAATCCACCCTTGTAATAAGTCGCCCCGTGGGGTTTTTGTTGAAATAGGAAAGCTGAAGCTTACACATTGCGGTGAATATATCGTCCTTCATTTTTTGCGAAATGTAAATACCGAGCTTATCCAAATTTCTGTCGCCCAAAACAACAAAGCATTGCGAAACAATTTCGGTTGCAATTATAAGCGCAACTGTCAACCACAAATATTTTAAAGAGTGAAAATTTCCAAGAGAGCCGTCGGCACTCGGCGCGGTTATAACCTGGTCGAAAAGCAGTTTGCCGCTTATCATGGGTTGCAAAAGCGCAAGAGCTGCGATTGCGGTTAAGGAAATCATAGCAAGCGAAAAACACAGCTTATAATTTTTCAAATAGCCCATAAGGCGTATAAACGTGCCTTTTTTGTTTGAGCATACGTCGCATATACGCCGCTGTTGGTCTTCGTATACCTTTCCGCATTTAGGACATTTTGCGCAAAACTGTTCGAACACGGAATCGTCGTTTGAAACCTCCTTGCCTTGCGCATATTTTTCGAAAATATTTATAAAAGCAAGCAATTTGCGCTTTTTTGCATTGGTACAGCTTCCGATTGCAACGGTTTCGCAACTTTTTGCATATTCGCGTGAAGCTTTCGCAAATTCTTCCGGAGAACCGTCGCCTCGTCTTGGAGCGGTTTCGGAACCTTTCCGCATCATTATTCTGTTTGAGGTTGTATAGTTATCTATATACAATTCGAGAATTTCGGAAACAGCGTGGCTGAAAATTATGCGGTCCTCCTTTACGGATATATAGAACAGCTTTGTTTTTTGTTTATCCACGCAAAGAAAATCTTCGGAAAATTCTCCTTCGATATCCAAATCCAACGCCAAGCAAAGTTCAACTTCGTCTGCCGACATTCCGGAACTCTCCAATATTTTTAACGCCTTTTCGGATAATTTATCAAGAGGTAACACAAAGTCACTCCCTTTCGTTTTTTATTTTGTTCGAGTTCATTATACACTATTTTTGGAAATTTGCAAGCCTTTTTTGAAATTTGTTAATTTTCGGCGTTTTTAACAAAAAATGCGTTAAAAATTTGGGAAATGCGGCATATTATTACCCGCAAAAATATTAATTGCTTTGGGTTCGGTGCGGCAAAAAGCAACGCAATTTGTAAACCTTTTGTTAATCAAAGGGAAAACGTTTGCGTTTTCCTTGACATTTGCATTAAATTTTGCTATAATGCAAGCAATAATCTTGAAAGGAGGACGATACGGACAATGGACGGCGACAGTAGCGAGGACGATACTGCAAATAATATGAATTTGAATAATTGTATATATATGGCGTATCTGCGGCGTTTTTTCCGTCGTAGGTATGCCTTGTTGCTTTTTTGCGGCTTTTTGAGCTGATATTTGCTTTTATGCGTGCATATATATACAAACAAATTCCGTTATGCGGTATCACTATTATATAAGGAGAATTTTTTTAATGTACTTTCCACAAATAACCGCAATGATAATATGCGTTATTCTTTCGGCATATTTTTCGGCGACAGAAACATCTTTTTTATCACTAAACAAAACACGATTGAAAACATTGGCGGAAAAAGGCGATAAAAAAGCCGCAAAAACACTTGAAATTGCGGATAACTACGATAAGCTTATTTCAACCATTCTAATCGGAAACAACATTGTGAACATACTTATTTCCTCCATAGGCACGGTGCTGTTTATTCGGATATTAAACGACCAAGACCTTGCGGCAACGGTTTCCACAATAGTAGCAACGGTTGTGGTTCTTATTTTCGGCGAAATAACTCCGAAAAGCATTGCAAAAGATATGCCGGAAAAATTCGCAATGTTTTCCGCTCCGTTTATCAAATTTTTCATTCTTATTCTCACGCCGGTGAATTACGTTTTTTCTCTTTGGAAAAAATTAATCGCAAAACTGTTCAGGCTTGAGGGCGAATCGAAAATGTCCTCCGAAGAACTGCTTATGCTTGTTGAAGAGGTTCAGCAAGACGGCAGTATTGAAGAAAGCGAAGGCGACCTTCTTAAAAACGCAATTGAATTTAACGATAAAACCGCGGAAGATATTTTAACTCACCGAGTTGACCTTGAGGGCGTTCCTTCCGACGCAACAAAAGAAGATATTGCAAACGTTTTTACCGAATCGGGCTATTCAAGAATTCTTGTGTATGAAGAAAACATAGACAACATTATCGGCACAATTCACAGAAAAGATTTTTATGTGGGCAGCGGCATTTCCGGAAAGCCGATAAAAGAAATTATGGCTCCGCCGTTTTTTATACATAAATCCGAAAAAATAAGCGACCTTTTAAAACTTCTTCAAAGCAACAAATCGCATCTTGCAATTGTTATAGACGAATACGGCGGAACGCTTGGCATTGTAACAATGGAAGATATTCTTGAAGAACTTGTGGGCGAAATTTGGGACGAGCACGATGAAATTACCGAAACTTTCAGGCAAATTCAGGAAAACGCATATATTGTGGAATGCGGCGTAAACTTTAACGAATTTTGCGACTTTTTCGATTTACCCGAAGTGGAAACCGACAGCGTTTCTTTGGGCGGTTGGATAATGGAACAGCTTGGCAGAATCCCCGAAAAAGGCGACGGTTTTGTTTTTGAAAATTTGGATATTACCGTTACGGAAACCGATTCGCACCGAGTATCCTTTGCCAAAGTCGTTATAAACGAAAAAACCGACGAGGAAGCCGAAAAAGAAAAGGAAAAAGATAAAGACAAAACAAAAGATAAAGATAAAGAAAAGGACGAACAATAATTCGGCTTTTTCCCGAATGTCGAATTTGCACGTTTGAAAAATTTTGCCGCATTGCTTACGCGCAATGGCGGCAAAATTAAAAAGGAGAACAATTTGAAAAAAAATAAAAAGATATCCGAAAAAGCACAAACAGACGTAAAAGAGGAACGTCCCGAAAGCAATTCCGCAAGCAATGCGGAATCCGTTCAAAATTCCGAGCAAAAATCAAACGAACGAGAACGTTTTTCGCCAAAATCCATATTCTATGAATCCGACCCCGATTCTCACGAAAAATTCAGCTATAAAAAAGTCCTTATTCTTGTCGCATTTGCAATTGTGCTTTATTGGGGACTTAACCATATGTCCTTGCTTTTTCATTACATAGGAGTTTTTTTCGGCTTGGTTTCGCCGTTGCTTATAGGCGGCGCAATTGCGTTTGTTATAAACATAGTTCTTGTGCCCACGGAAAAGCTTTGGGAGCTTTGCTTCGGAAAAGTTAAAAAACAAAATGCGTTAAAAATTATAAAAAGATTAAAACGCATTGTTTGTCTTGTGCTTTCAACGCTGTTTGTTTTCGGCATTTTGTGCGGGCTGTTATTCATAGTGCTTCCGGAAATTATTGTAACGATAAAACAGTTTGTGGACTTGATTCCGAGTCTTTTTTCGAAAGCCGAAGTTCACGTTGCCGAAATTTCACAATTTCTTGAACGTTACAACATTATACTGCCCGAAATTAAATTCGATACGGACAAAGTGATAGAATTTTTGAACGCAATGCTTTCCGAAAACGGTCAACGAATGATAGACGCCACCGTGGGCATTACAACTTCGTTTTTTTCTTCGGTATTCAACGCAATACTTTCGTTGGTTTTTGCGTTTTATGTTCTGGCTCAAAAAGAAAAACTTGCGCAAAAGCTTTGCAAAATAATATATGCGGTTATAAAAAAAGAGCGAGCCGATAAAATAGTAAAAATGGCAACTCTTTCCAACAATGCGTTTACAAAATTTGTTACGGGACAGGTTATTGAAGCGGTCATTATCGGCGTTCTTTGTTTTGCGGGAATGAAAATTTTCGCTATGCCGTATGCGGCAGTTGTTTCGGTTATTATCGGCACAACCGCGCTTATTCCGATATTCGGAGCTTTTATCGGCGCAGGGCTTGGAGCCGTGTTGATTCTTTCGGTGGATTTTATGAAGGCTGTTTGGTTTATTGTTTTTATTGTTGTTCTTCAGCAAATCGAAAGTAATATTATATACCCCAGAGTGGTGGGAAAATCCATCGGTCTCCCCGGAATACTTGTGCTTACCGCGGTAACCGTCGGCGGTGCCGTTTTCGGATTTGCCGGAATAATATTGGGCGTTCCCGTTTGCTCCGTGCTTTATTGCATTTTTAACGAATTCGTCGAAAAACGCATTGAAGAAAAAAATACCGAAAACAATTCTTAGCGTTATTTAAAACAAAACGGCAACAGCGAATAAAACACGCTGTTGCCGTTTTTTATTTATGCTTTTTAACAATGCTTGCACAAACGGTTATTTTAACTCCAAAATGTTTTTGGTAAGAAGATTAATAACCTTTGGCGTTGAAGATTCAACCAAGCAATACGGCGTTCCGTTGGGAGCAACGAAAGTACTTCCCTGCACAAACGGATAAAGCTTTCTTACGTTTCCGCTTGCAGTATCTATTTCGTAATATCCGCTGTTTATTGTGCTTATGGGAGGAGCGTCGATAAACGCTTCTTTATCGGCGGCATAATACATTGCTTTAACATAAAGCTTACCGTTATAGGCTCCTATTGCCGAAATGCTGTTTACATCGTCAATGGCAATTTCTTCGAATTTGCCGTCTGCCGTATAATGATATACCGACGCAAAGCTTGTGCTCCATCTTGAAGAATGCATGGGAGAAAAATATCCCGAACAAAGATAATAACCGCCCAATCCGTCCTCGAATATATCGCTTAAATTATTTCTTGTATCCCATTCCGTAAGCTGTTTTATATTACCGTTTTCAACAGCGAAAATATATTCTCCGTGGTTGGTATACGGTGCGGGAGCGTTGCTCATGGAAAGATTCAAATATATAAACGTTACGTTTTTATATTCATATTCTCTTGCAAAAAAGCTTACTGTGTCTTTTTCGACTTTTGTAAGGTCAAGCAAAACTTTTCCTTTGTATTTTAAATTTTTGTCCTCCAAAACAACGTTTTCGCTGGGTTCCGGATAATTTTTGCCATAATCCATAGAACTTTCCAATTTATCCGTTGTGCGAATTTTCGATACGCTTTCGCCGTTATCGGAAATCTTCAACTTATATATATCGTAAATATATCCGTTGGTATAAACCGTATCGCCGTTTTCGTTTTTACCGATTTCTTTGCTGTAAGTTGTATCCACAACAATATTCACATCGCCGTCGGCGTCGTCTTTTGCTCGGTATACGTATTTATTGCCGCCCTCTCTGTAAAGCTTAAAGGTTTGATTTTCGTATGACCAATCTATGCGGAATCCCAATTCTTCAACGGCAAATTTATATGTCATTGGGAAATACGTAATATCTCGGAAATTTAAAAGCGGATATTCTTCCGTAGCATTGTTTATTGCCATGCCGTTAAGATATATGGGATATTCCGGAATTACCGCCGCATATTCCGTTCCGTAATTGTTTTGGGCGTCGCCGCCGAACACATTGGGATCGTCGTCGTACCACATAGTATCGTATTTTGAAATATAAAGTCCGTCGGTCGGCGTATAGCCGGAAGCAAGACCGAGCCTTGTGCAAAGTCCGTATGTCATTGGGAAATAAGTTATATCCTTATATACTATAAGCGGATATTGAACTCCGGGATTATAAACGCTAATATAGTCTATTTCCGTATAATACGGTGCGATTTTTACGTTTACCTGTTCGGCGGCCATTGTTTTTTCCGAAGCCAACGTTGATAAAAGAAGCGCGCACCCTGCTCCCGTCAATAATTTTGAAATGATGTTTTTCATAGCTTTTACTCCTTTGATTTATTTGATTTTAATTACAGAACGTTTTTGGTTCTTATTTTCTCACGCTTTTTTGCAATATTTTTTTGATTTTGTGTATGTGCACATTTTTTAGCACTCACATTTGTTAAAATCGCACAATCAATCAAAAATATTGCCGAGCACGGCATTGATTTAAACCGCATATATCACTTAACCGTTTGGAATGATTTTGTTTTTTACATTGCTTTTGCTCCTTTCGCTTATTTGTTTTACGGAACGTTTTATGTTCTTGCTTTCTCACGCTTTTTTGCAATATTTTTTCGATTTTGTATATGTGCACATTTTTTTGCGCTCAAATTGTAAAAAAAATACAAATGCATAATTCGCTTTGAATGAATTTATGATTAAACCTTTATTTTAGGTATACGGCATTACGTAAGATTTTCCGTTTTGCCACCAATGCGGTTTTATAAAAATATCCCCCAAAAAAGCAATTGCCTTTTTGGGGGATATAATAGCTGTTATGCCGCTTTATGTGCGATGATGTTAAAAATCAGACTATGCCTTGAGCAAGCATTGCGTCCGCAACTTTAAGGAATCCGGCAACGTTTGCGCCAGCAATGAGGTCGTTTTCGTTTGAACCGTATTCTTTTGCTGCCGCCTTACAGTTGTTATAAATAGTAACCATAATTCCGTGAAGTTTTTCGTCAACTTCTTCTCTTGACCACGAAAGTCTCATTGAGTTTTGGCTCATTTCAAGACCGGAAACCGCAACGCCGCCGGCGTTGACAGCCTTGGAAGGAGCAATGAGAACGTTATTCTTCTTAAGATATGCAACTGCGTCTTCCGTTGTGGGCATATTTGCAACTTCGATGTAGTATTTAAGTCCGTTTGCAACCATTTTTTCGGCGTCAGCAAGCGTAACTTCGTTTTGCGTTGCGCAAGGCATACAAACGTCAACCTTAACGCCCCACGGCTTTTCGCCCTTAAAGAACTTTGCACCGAATTTTTCGGCATAATCTTCGGCTCTGTTTCTGCCGGAAGCTCTCATTTCAAGCATATATGCCGCTTTTTCTTCGGTAACTCCGTTTTCGTCGTAAATATATCCGTCGGGTCCGGAAATTGTGAGAACCTTACCGCCAAGCTGATTTATTTTGAGAACCGCACCCCAAGCAACGTTACCGAATCCGGAAACCGCAAATGTTTTGCCTTTTACTTCTTCGCCGAAAGATTTAAGTACTTCCTGAGTGAAATATACCGCACCGTAGCCCGTCGCTTCCGGTCTTATAAGAGAACCGCCGTAGGAAATGCCCTTACCGGTAAGAACCGCATTTTCAAAATTGTTGCAAATTCTTTTATATTGACCGAAAAGGTAACCTATTTCTCTTGTGCCTACGCCTATATCGCCTGCGGGAACGTCAACGTGAGAACCTATGTGGCGATAAAGTTCCGTCATAAAGCTTTG
>CAZJCI010000098.1:0-7906 GCA_964544455.1 uncultured Oscillospiraceae bacterium | reverse complement strand
GAAGGTAAAGGAAAAGAACGAAAATGCACTTGTCAGCAGTGCGAAAAATTGTAATTATTACAAAGAAAGGAAGTATGGAAAAAATGAAGAGAAATAAAAACAAAATTTTAGTAATTTCACTTTTGATTACTATGTTGTTTTCAACGGCCGTATCAGCCGTGAAAAACAGCACAGATAATTTCAAAAAGACAAGAAATTACGAAAATCAATTTGCCGATGTAAAAAATTCGGAATGGTATGCAAGTAGTGTATCACAAGCCTATGAATATGGTTTGGTGTCCGGCAACAGCGAAACAAGTTACAACCCGACAGGAAATGTATCTGTTGCGGAAACAATTGCTCTTGCTTGCAGATTGAATAATATCTATAGTGGAAATAACACAAATTTTGAAAGCACAGATTTGTGGTATCAGCCTTATGTTGATTATGCAGTCAAGAACAAAATAATCGATAAAGCATATACCAACTTTGAAGCACCGGCTACACGCCTAGAGTTTGCAACAATTTTATCAAATTCCTTGCCGAATGATGTATTTGCACCAATCAATAATATTTCAAACATTCCCGACGTTGAAAGCAACGAAAGCAATATTTATATGCTGTATAATGCCGGAATCTTGACAGGTAATGATAAATATGGCACATTTAATCCCACAAGCAATATTCAGCGTAGCGAAGTTGCCGCAATCATTGTAAGAATTGCCGATAAAACACAACGAAAGCAATTTACACTTAATCCAAAGCCAGTAGATGTTGAGAGCACAGCACTTATGGAGTTCAGCGGTCATGGTGATAAGGTTATAAATAATATAAATATACCATATGGTTCGTATTATGCAGAATTATCACATAATGGTGATAGGAATTTCATATCAAAACTCTACTATGGTGAGAAAAGCTACGATTATTTTAGCTTATCCAATGAGATTGGAGCGTGTTCTTTGCAAGTAGCACTTTATGATAATGGAAATGCTGCGGTAAAAAACGGCATGCTGGAAGTTAAGGCAGACGGTGATTGGAAAATCAGCATAAAACCTGTATCAGGAACAACCACAACAAATATAAAAGGTTGCGGAAAAATTGTAACTGGAATATTTACAGCAACGTCATCGCGAGCTACTGTAAATTTAACACATACGGGTGAACATAATTTTATAGCAAAAGTCATAAAGTATAATGGTACAAAAAGCTATGATTACGAATCTCTTGCGAATGAGATTGGTAATTATAACGGACAAAAGATTGTTAATCTGACACCCGGAGAAAGATATTATTTTTATGTGAGAGCAGACGGTGAGTGGACGATAGATATGGGCTTGGGCGATGATTTGACAGAATATATATTACCTAGATTTTCAGAATCCAACAACAAAATTACGATTATTCCCAATATTAATGATGACGACTATGAGGAAGTCGATGATTATACTTATACAGTCAAGAATGGTAATCCATATGATATACTTGCGGATTATGTTAAAGAAAATGGAAATAAAACATCTTCAGGCTCTTATATTACGGTATATTCATCGTCTGGATTAACTTATATCATTGTGCGTAACGACGATTCAATCGGACTTGTCAGCACATCTGATAAAGTTGATATTTCTATTGTACTTGAAGAAAATGATGATAATTTTGCGGTTATAACGGTTGAAACTGCTTTGGGTTATGATTATAACTTGATGACAAATTTTTCTGAAGAAACCGGAAAAGCATATGTAATTGGCGGTAACATGCCGAAACAAATTCACGAAAACGCCTTGAAGGCTTTAGGAGCTACTCTTAAATTGTTCGATACTTTTTTGAAATACAAAAGTGTCGGAGTTACATTGTCTGATTTCGGGATCAAATATTAAGATATAGAAAGAAAACGAAAATTGCAATTATATGGTTTATTAAATAATATGTATAATGGTAACGAGGAAACAGAAGATAAAATAATACATGATTTTGGAAGCAATACGTTTTATGAATGCGTGAAAAGAGAGTATATAACAAAAACAGGTATAAATCATTTGAATCTTCAGCTATATCAAATAACAACGGTTGGAAAAGATGCATTTGATAAGAAATCATATTGATGAGAAGTAATAAAGTATAAAACTATGAAAAAAAGATTTTTAAGTTTAATTTTAAGTTTATGTATGGTAGTTACAATATATGTACCAACTTTGGCGTCAACGTATAAATATTATACAAATTCAACAGTTCCATCATATACATAACCGATAAATTTTCAACCATACCCCGTTTGAACCGATTCAAACGGGGTATTTTATGTGTAAATATGGGAATTTGAAACAAATATGCTAAAATATTTAGTTAGAACGTAATTTTAGCAATAGTACATTCTTATGAAAGCTGACAAAAGAAATTATAATATCAATTTCTCACGGTATTTTATTAAGTTTATTCTTTCATTCAAGACTGAACTTTTCAATTATCCCTTGCGCAAAAGTGCAACATTCCGATCAGAATAAAGCCAAGCCCGAAAATTACACACCCCCAAACCGGATCGTTTTCGGAAAAAATATATCCGAAGAAACCGAAAGCACAGGCATAGAAAAGGGTAAGTACCACACCGATAATCCAAAAACCGACGTTTGTATTTTGCAACCATAACAACAATAGAAATATCGCAATGCCAATTGCAAGACATATTGCAGGATGAAAGTTTGTAAAAGCATTGCAACATACTCCGGCGGCAATACCGAGCGCGATGCTGTCAAATATAATGATATGTCCCAAAAACAATCCAACCGCCAAGCAGAGCAACCCGATAATTAACCCTATCGCTAAACTTACACCTTGCGCTATTAAGTAACCCATTTATAGTCCTCTTTCTTTTCGCAAAATATATTTTAATTTCCGTTCGAGAGAATAAGTTTGATAATAATACTTTTTTATTAAGGCAATCAGTTTTTTAAGTATTCTATCTCCATTGAAATTTTGAAGAATACTCTTCTTTATCATCAGTCACAAAATATACTTTATTTCCCACACCTCCAAGTTTTTGAAGCGTTTCTTCCGAATCGGAATTACATTTGTATGTAACAAGTCCGTATGAAAGAAGTGTTCTGCCGGGTGCCTGAACAAATATGTTATTCTTAAAATAAGGTGCGGAAGATTCGAACGACGATCCCGTCGCAACTGCGTTGTCGGAACCGCTTCCCTTAAAATCAACCGTTCTGTCAAAAATATTATCTTCAATAACATAGTCGTTTGAAAGATTATGATGATTCCACCCTTTTATATTCGAAGGCGCATTTCCGTCCGGTCGCTGTACACCCCAACCGTATCCCGCACGGCGACATACATTACCTTTAAAAAGCACATGATTCATAAAACGTTCCTGCAACGGCAATGTTCCGTCGCTTCCAAGAGTATTGTTTTTCGACATAAAATATTCGATATTATATATACAGTCTGTCAAAACATTGTTGGTATACTTAACGTTTTCCATATAATAATTTCCGTTTGAATGTGCCGAAACCTGATGCGTAATTCCCGCATCATAAATTTGATATACATAACAGTTATCAATTGTGTAGTTTCCAAGACCGCCGTAAATTTCAACGCCGTTACCGAATCTCACAACAACTCCGGGACTTGAATAGTTGGAACTTGTCATATAGTTTTGGATCGAGCCTCCGCCCCACCCTATTTCACAATTCGTAACCGTTAAATTGTTGACATTTCCCGCACCGATTCCATGCGAGCCGAAATAGCGTATACACAAGTTATCAACGGTAACATTGTTGTTACTTCCGATTGAAATACAATTGTTTCGAAGATTAAACTCAATGTCAGCATATATTGCACCTGGATTACCGCTGTCGCAACGCAAATAAAGCGGTCCTGTTGCCAAACTGATATTTGGTGCGTTATCGCTGCCGGATACCAACGACGAATGCGAATACGTTGTTAAAACCGAATCGGCTTTATGGAAAAATTCAAGATCATTGTCAAGTTGTTCAATATAATCAAATTCATATCCGTCGGGATAAGCGGCGTTTTGTCCGGGTTTATAACCTCGTACCCAATATTTGCTTTGAGAATAACTCGGAACTTCTTTATATGCAACAGTATTTTTTCCCGACGAATCCATTAAGTTTATTGCGCCGACATCAACAAAAGATTCGTCATAATATTTCCATATTTTTTTGCCGTCATTATCCGAATAATCCAAAATCCATTTTGAAGCTCCGCTTCCGTTTTCAGGCGAACGAGTCAAAACAGGTTTATTTCCGGTTCCGTATGCCGAATACGTCACTCCGGCAACAGCGTTAAAAGAACCTCTGAAAATATCCCCTCTCTTAAACAAAACCGCATCCCCCGAATTAAGCGAAAGACTGCTTACCTTATTCAGCGAATCGATATATAACGGATTATTCTCGGAATATCCCCCATCCGACGCGCCTTCCGAAGAAGAAAGATAGTATATTTTTCCGCCCGTTTTAACGCTGTATTCTGATTTTGTCGCACGTATTTCGGAAATTCTGTTATTTTCAAGTTCGTCAAGAATTTTAATATACGAGTCCCCATCGGAAAGTTGCTTTTCGGTCACTCCGTAATTATCGGCAGAATCAAGGCTTTTGCTTACCAACGAATTCAAGGTTTGAATTTTTCCGTTTGAATCGGTATATAAAACAAACGAATTGGAAGCCAAAGCCACATCCGAATAAAACCACTGATTGGAATTTACATCCGAAAATTTCATCTGAAATTCATTGCCGATATCCGTTGAAATATCACGCAAAAGAACATATATTTTGTTTACAGCCTCAGCCCTTGTCAAACAGCCGAGTTTTCCGTAAGTCACTTCTCCATAGTCCAAAGCTTGATTGTTTTCGCTTTTTATCCTTACAATATTTTTAACAAATTCTGTTTTATCTATATATTCTTCCGGAAAGAATTTACCGCCACCGTCCAAAACTCCCCGGTTTTCCAAATATGCAATATATGTGCGACACCAATCATGCGAAGAATCCAAAATATCCGTATATGAAGTTTTGAATTTATTGTCGTCAGTTGCGGTATATCCAAGAGATTTTGCAAGAACAACGGCGGCTTGTGCGTTTGTTATATATTCATTCGGCTTGAAAACGTTATTTTCATAACCCGAAATAAAGCTTTTTTCAACCGTAGGCGCAACCTGCGGTTTTTCCGAAAGAAAAATAAAATTTCCCAAATAAAGTTCGTCGTTGTATGTCATATTTGAAGCCCACGCGCTTCCGTCGCTCTTATCCGGAGAATTGTTATTTGTTCCGAACGGATAAAAATGGCATTGATTTACAATTGTTGTCCCGCTTTCCGGGTTAAGATATTTACTCAACGAATTCGAAGAAAAATCAAACTCAAATATCATAACATCCCATTTGTTTGCTTTTAACGATTTTGCGGATGTTCTTGAAACGCTTGTATTTAAAGCCTTTGTGGAACCAACAAGAAACGTCCATTGAGGATTGGAAAACGAAAGATTTGTTCTGTCGGTTTTATAATAATACGGAATTGCAAGATATTTGTAATGCGAAATATCAAGCGGAAGCTTATTCCAAGCACTTCCGTCAAGCGTAATACGCCGTTCGGCAGTTGAATCCTGCGGATTAAAAACAAGTCTTAAAGTATTTATCCCGTCAAAATTATAATTCTTTTCAATATTTGCATACGTATATTGATAGGTTTGCGAAATCGGCTTGACAAGACCGCCCCAATAGTCCGCATAATTTGCAATTACCGTATCTTCATATGAGCTTGTTTCATCGATTTTTTCCCATTCGGCAATAAAATATGTCCTGCCGGTAGTAATTCCCGCGCTTGAATTAAAACTGCGTTTTGAAACAACATAGCTTTCTCCGGGAGCAAAAAGCGAACTGCCGACGGAGCAAATCCAACCCTTAAATTTATATCCGTTTCTAACGAATTCACATTCGGGAAGCGTAATTGTTTCTCCGTCAAAGGCAAATATGGGTTCTTGTAGTTCCCCCTCGCAATCGGCTCTTCCCGCAACAAAATATATCGGATATTTTTGAACCAAATTTCCTTTGCTAATTGCGGTTTTTGCAATGCTACTGTCTTGAGCCAAAAGAAATACTTGCAAAAAAGCAATTTTATCCTTTTCGGTAAGCTCACACGAAGAAGTTTCTCCAAACGGCAAAAAATACATTTCGGGAAGTGTTCCGTTTTCAAGAATATGGCTGTATATTATTTCTTCCACATCAAACGTAATATAATTCCAAGAGTTGGGAACAAGTTTTTCCATTGAATATATTAAACAATCGGAAGCAAGATTATGTTCCGAAGCGGAAATTTTCAAAACCGCTCTCCCGTCGTACGTTGTGTGACCGGGCATTCCGTATTCTCCGTAGTAGTAATAATATCTTACATATTTCAAATTTTTAAGCGGTATACTAAGTTTTGAAACTGACGTATGCAAAACGGAAATCGGTTCTTTCGAATCGTTTTCGGGCGTCGGATTAACAAGAACCGCCTTAAAATCTCCAACAGAAGCATTTTTTTCAATATATGCCGTTTGCGAATCCGCAATTCCGTCATATACAGGCAACGACGTTCCGGACCAATTTCCCGAAAACAACGCACTTATGTTGGGCGTTTCGGAAGCGGCGCAAACATCAAACGTAATATTTCCGCCAAGTGTAAAAAATGTTGCAACTGCAACAATTATGCAAAACAGTTTTTTCATTTGTTTTCCTGTCCTTTCGATATATAATTCATTCCAAATCAAATTATACAACGTATATTTCCGAATTGCAAGCAATTTAATGTAAAAAGTCTTCATAATTTTCAACAATTACGAATATAATTACACGGAAAGCAAAAAAACGTAAAAACGAATAAGGAGAACTCATTTATGGAAAATTATCTTTCTTCATACGAAAAAGTATTCAGCGAAAAAAAAGAAAAAAACATTACCTGCGAGGTTAATCTTCCGGAATATCTTCCCAACGTAACGAAAATAGTAAAAATATCCGCTATTCCGGTTATAACGGAAAAAAGAAGCGAAAAAGATTCCATATCTTGTGTCGGACATATATTGTTTTCGGTAGTATATTTATCCGATTTTAAAGACAGACTGAAAAGCGCGTCGTTCAGTGCAATTTTCAATCACGACTTTCAAGCACACGGTATAAGCGAAGCTAATAATGATTCCGCATTTATTGATAAAAACGTTTCGGTTACCGATGAAAAAGCTCAAATTCTAACTCCCAGAAAACTTGAACTTTCATGCAAAGCGTCAATTTCGGTTACGGCAATTGCAATGAAAAAAACCGAGTTGCCCAAAGCAACGGATAACAACGATATAAAACGCCTTACGCACGAAACCGAAACCGTAAAAATATGCAAATTGCAAGATTGCGAGTTTTCAATCAACGAAAATATCTCTCTTGAAGAAGGTATGCCGCAAATTCGTGAAATAATTTTTTCGGAATGTACTTTATGCGTTAAAAGTGCGGAAATATCCGAAAATGAATTACATTTTTCAGGCGTGGCGTGCTTTAATTGTTTTTATCTTGGCGGCAACGGAAACGAAGACGAACAATACATATCGTTCAGCAAAGATATTCCATTTTCATCTTCGGCACAAAATGAAACTCTTAATGATATTCCGCTTGAAACGTTCGTGCTGTGTTACGGAAACATAACCGAAGTTAACGCCGTACCGATACAGGATAATTACGGAGAAACAGGAATCTGCTCCGTTTCCTGTAACGCAAAAATCAGCCCCAAACTTTATATACCGATAAAATCCGAAATTATTAAAGACGCTTTTTCCACAAAAAACGAATGCGAATGCGAAATAAAAGAAATTCCTTACGACACCCTTGCGGAAAAAATTGATGAAAATATCACCGTTTCGGAAAACGTTCGAGCTTCATTGGGA
>CAZJCI010000097.1:0-7952 GCA_964544455.1 uncultured Oscillospiraceae bacterium | reverse complement strand
CAACCCACCGAAACCGTTAAGGCTCTTCTTAAGAAGAACGATATTCTTTAAGAGAATTACGTCCGTTTAGTAATATTGAAGCTTTTTGCGAAAGCTTCTTGCGCAACGAAAGGAATTTACGCAATTATGATGAAGACAGTACTTACCGATATTGCCAAGGCAATTGTTGAAAATCCGAATGAAGTTGTTGTTACCGAACGTGAAGACGGTGATACGGTTTATCTTGAATTATCTGTTGCGGAAAGCGACATGGGAAAGGTAATCGGTAAGCAGGGAAGAATTGCAAAGTCGATAAGAACCGTTATGAAGGTTGCGGCAATACGAGAAAACAAGCGAGTTATTGTTGATATTGTTTGACATTTTCCACAAACGTCGGTAATTTTATGAAACGGTACAGATTTTTCTGCGCCGTTTTTGTTATTTTGAAATATATGAGCAACAAGGACGGCGAGTTTTTTGCCGTCCTTGTTTGTGATGAATTGAATTAATTGTTGTTATACGGTGTTATTTCGGAATTGAGAATATCCATAAATTCTTCGCCGGTTATTGTTTCGTTGACATAGAGGTATTGGGCGAGTTTATCGAGTTTATGCTTATTGGTGCGGAGAATTTCTTTTGCTTTTTCATGTTGCTTGTTTACAAGAGCTATTACGGCTTTATCTATTTCGGTTTGCGTTTGTGCGGAACACGCAAGCGAGGAGTCGCCGCCGAGATATTGGTTGGTTAGGGTTTCAAGCGCGACCATTCCTATGGTGCTATCCATACCGTAGCGGGTGATCATTGCTCGGGCAAGTTTTGTGGCTTGTTCGATATCGTTTGACGCTCCTGTTGTGATATAGCCGACGGCTATTTCTTCGGCGGCTCTTCCGCCGGTGAAAGTTGCGATTTTGTTTTCGATTTCTTCTTTTGTCATCAGATAATGATTGCCTTCGTCAACTTGCATTGTATAGCCCAAAGCTCCCGAGGTGCGGGGGATAATTGTTATTTTTTGAACGGGGGCGGAATTATCCTGCATTGCCGCAACAAGCGCGTGACCTATTTCGTGGTAGGCGACTACCATTTTTTCTTTATCGGTAAGAATGGAATTCTTTTTTTGATAGCCCGCTATTACGACTTCGATGCTTTCTTCGAGGTCGGCTTGCGTTGCGGAGTTCCTGCCGCTTCGTACCGCTCTTAGGGCGGCTTCGTTTACTATGTTGGCAAGTTCCGCTCCGGACGCACCGGACGCCATTCGAGCCACTTTGTTATAATCTATATTACCCGATGTTTTTATTTTTTTTGAATGGACTTTGAGTATTTCTTCTCTGCCTTTGAGATCGGGAAGTTCGACGGGGACTCGTCTGTCGAAACGACCGGGGCGGGTTAGAGCGGGATCGAGCGATTCGGGGCGGTTTGTTGCCGCAAGAATTACTACGCCTGTGTTGCCTTCGAATCCGTCCATTTCGGTGAGCAACTGATTTAAGGTTTGTTCGCGTTCGTCGTTTCCGCCTGCGATATTGCCTTCGCGCTTTTTGCCTATTGCGTCGATTTCGTCGATGAAAACGATGCATGGGGCTTTTTCTTTGGCTTGCTTAAACAAATCTCGCACTTTGGACGCGCCCATACCGACGAACATTTCGACAAATTCCGAACCCGACATTGAAAAAAATGGAACGTTGGCTTCGCCCGCAACCGCTTTTGCGAGCATTGTTTTTCCCGTACCGGGAGGTCCCACAAGCAAAATGCCTTTGGGCATTGTTGCTCCGATTTCTTCGTAGCGTTTGGGATTATGGAGATAATCCACTATTTCCGTTAGGTTTTCTTTTGCTTCGTCTTCGCCGGCTACGTCTTCGAATTTTATGCCGTCGGAAGATTTTACGTATACTTTGGCATTACTTTTTCCCATATTGAACATCATGGAATTGCCGCCGCCCATTTTTTTGGATATTTGCTTGGTCATTATTTGACCGAAAATGAAAATCAGTGCGAACGGTAATATCCAACTTACGATGAAGCTTAGAATGGGGGAGGTTTCTTCGATTATTTCCGTTTGAAATTTTGCGCCGGAATCGCTTAATCTTTCGACGAGGTTTGCGTCGCTTGAAATTAATCCCGTTTTATAGATGTTATCGTGCTTATCCGTGAAGAGGACTTTGTTTTCTTCGATGACGACGTTGCTTATTTCCTTGTTTTCCGTCATTTGAATGAATGTGCCGTAATCCACTTCTTTTATGCTTCGTTGTTGTACGGACGGCATAATGAGCAAATTCAGCACAAAAATAATTGCAAGCGCAATTAGGTAATAAAAAAGTATGGACTTCTTTGGTTTTTTCAGCTCGTTCATAATGTATCTCCCATTAAATTAATTTATAAACTAATTATATCATTCGACTGTTACGTTATAATCGTATTAAGGTGTTGTTTGTGTGAATTTATAATGAAAAAACAGAGCGAACGTTTGCTTGTTTTGCAAATGTTATGCAAATACAACGGCTGTGTGATTTGAGATTTTGCTTATTTATATATGCGTTGAGTTATGGGAACGCAATAAATTTTACGGTTTTCTATGTTTACGTTAACGTGGATTTTTTTACCGTTGCTTGAAAAAACGAGATATTATGTGAAATTTAATATTGACATATCGGGAAATGTATGGTAAAATAGAAATAGTAATTACTATGTTTTTGCGAGGTATTGATATGGAAAAGAAAATCAACGTAACTGTTTTTAACGAAAATCATCACGATAAAAACGATTATTGCTTAAAGCATTATCCGAACGGAATGCACAACGCGATTAAAGCAGGTCTTGAAGTTGATCCGTGTTTTAATGTTACAATTGCAACTCAAGATATGCCGGAGTGCGGTCTTACCGATGAAGTTATAAACAATACCGACGTTATGTTTTGGTGGGGACACGTCAAACACGAGGAAGTTCCCGATGAAATTGTAAACAAAATTCATGAAAGAGTTTTGAAGGGAATGGGTTTGGTTGTTCTTCACTCGGGGCATTTTTCGAAAATATTTAAAAAACTTATGGGAACCGGTTGCAACTTGAAATGGAGATGTTCCAACGACAAGGAAAGATTTTGGTGTGTGAATCCGTCGCATCCGATTGCCAAAGGTTTGCCGGAATATTTTGAACTTGAACATGAAGAAATGTACGGCGAACATTTTGATATTCCCGCACCGGACGAGCTTGTGTTTGTCAGCTGGTTTTCCGGCGGAGAAGTTTTTAGAAGCGGTTGCACGTTCAGACGAGGTAACGGTAAGATTTTTTATTTCAGACCCGGTCACGAGTCCTGTCCGTCGTATAATAACGAATATGTGTTGCAGGTTATCAGAAATGCCGCTCATTGGGCTTGCCCGGATGACGCAACTTTCCAAACATACGGTTTCTTTGAAAAAATTGAAAATGCGGACGGTAACCTATAATGAAAGGAATTCAGCTTGCCGGATTTGACATCGGCGGTACAAAATGCGCAGTGGTTATCGGTAAGGCAAATCCGAAAATCGGAAATATTGAAATTCAAAAAAGAGTGCAAATCGAAACGCCGAAAGGGATTGATCCGTATGCGGTTCTTGACAGGCTTTGCGAGTGCTTGAATGAATTTAAAGATTCCGTGAAGGCAATCGGTATCAGCTGCGGAGGACCGTTGGACAGCAAAAAAGGAATAATTCTTTCGCCGCCCAATTTGCTTGGTTGGGATAATGTTGAAGCCGTTAGGTATGTGCAAGAAAAAATGTCCGTTCCCGTTGCGATACAGAACGACGCGAACGCATGCGCTCTTGCCGAATGGAAATTCGGCGCGGGAAAGGGATATTCCAATCTTGTGTTTTATACTTTCGGAACAGGATTCGGCGCAGGTCTTATTTTGGACGGCAAACTGTATTCCGGAACAAACGATAACGCGGGAGAAATAGGGCATATAAGATTATCGGAGTTCGGTCCTGTGGGTTATGGCAAAAGCGGTTCGGTGGAAGGTTTTTGCAGCGGTAGCGGTATTGCAAAAATAGGTCAAAACGTTGCTTTGGAACTAATTCAGCAAGGCGAAAAAGCGGATTTTTGCCCAAACGGCAATATTTCGGAAATAACGGCAAAATCTATTGCCGACTCGGCGGAAAAAGGAGATATTCACGCACTGAGAGTATATGATATTTCCGCAAAAATGTTGGGGCGAACTTGCGCGATGACAATTGACATTCTTAATCCAGAAATTATAGTTATCGGAAGCGTATTTCAACGGAGCGAAAAACTGTTCAGAAAGATTATGGACGAAACTGTAAAAGAAGAGGCTCTTGCGCTTTCGGCGTCGGTGTGCAAAATTGTACCCGCGCAGTTGGGAAACTCAATCGGCGATTTTGCCGCGCTTGCCGTGGCATTGGATAAAATACAACAACAAACGTGAAAAAGAAAGGAAATCGAAATGACAGAACTTCTTATTAGGTATCCACAGCTCAGTCTTTGCAGAAGTAAGATAATGGAGGCTGCCGACGCAATGGAAGAATGTTGTAAGTCCGGAGGAAAGATTATTCTTTGCGGAAACGGCGGTAGCGCGGCTGATTGCGAACATATTTCCGGCGAACTTTTAAAAGGGTTTCTTATGCAAAGACCGGTTCAATACGACGACAGAAATAAATTTTATGACGTTATGCCGTATGATGAAGCAACGGATTTTGTAAATAAGCTTCAGCGAGGTATCCCTTGTATTCCGCTTACATCGTTGACGGCTTCGTTGACGGCATTTGCAAACGACGTTGATCCCGAAATGACGTATGCGCAGTTGACATACGCGCTTGCTTCAAAAAATGATTTGCTGATAGGTATTTCGACATCCGGTAATTCGAAAAATGTTGTAAACGCTTTGAAAGTTGCTAAAGCTCTTGGAATTAAAAGCATTGCGTTAACCGGAAATAATCCTCATAGCCAATGCGTCAAAAACGCAGATATAACCATTCTTGCTCCGGCTTCGGAAACATACCTTGTTCAGGAACTTCATCTTCCGATATATCATTATCTTTGTGCGGAAACCGAAAGAAGAATTTTTTAATTAATTAACCGAAGATTTTGGCGGAGGTTTTGCAAAAAGAGCAGAATCTCCGCTTTTGAAAATATAAGGAATTTGAAATGTTACCATTAACTGAAAAAATCAGACCTCAAAATTTTGACGATGTTGTAGGTCAAAAACATTTGCTTGAAAAGGGACGTTTGTTCAGAAACGTAATTGAAAGCGGGCGCATACCGAATATGGTTTTTTTCGGTCCTCCGGGAACCGGAAAGACTACGGTTGCGGAAATAATTGCAAAAAGCAGCTGTAAGGCGATAAGAAAACTTAACGCCACAACCTGTTCGCTTAACGACGTTAAAGCTGTGTGCGAAGAAACGGGTTCGGTTTTTGCGGACGGCGGAATTATACTTTATCTTGATGAAATTCAGTATTTTAATAAAAAGCAACAGCAATCTTTGCTGGAATATATGGAAAACGGAAAAATTACGCTTATAGGCGCAACAACTGAAAATCCGTATCATGCAATTTATGCCGCGTTGCTTTCTCGTTCAAATATATTTGAATTTAAGCCTGTGGAAAGCGGTGAAATTGAAAAAGCTCTTTACAGAGGCTATGAGGTTTTGAGCGGCGAATATAAAACGGACGCAACAAATTGCGATTTGAAAAGCGTTATTAAAAAAATTGCCGCTGTGTGTTCGGGAGATGTAAGAAAAGCAGTCGGAACGTTGGAACTTTGTTTTTTGGGGACTTCCGGAAAATTAACATTGGAATCCGTTGACGACGCAATTGCCGACTTTGGAATGAAAATGGACAAAGACGGTAACGAGCATTACGACCTTGTTTCGGCATTGCAAAAATCCGTGAGAGGTTCGGACGAAAATGCCGCATTGTTTTATCTTGCGAGATTGCTTGAAGCAGGCGATTTACTTTCGCCGTGCAGACGTCTTATGATAATGGCGTGCGAGGATATTGGTCTTGCGTATCCGCAAGCGATACCTGTTGTGAAAGCTTGCGTTGATATTGCACTTCAAGTGGGACTGCCCGAGGCAACTTTGCCGCTTTCTGACGCGGTTGTTTTGCTTGCGACGGCTCCGAAATCGAATTCTGCGCACATTGCATATGAAAAAGCCGCCGCCGATGTTAGAAAAGGTTTTGGAATTTGCGTTCCGGATTATTTGCGAGATTCGACGCAACCGTCCGCAAACAAAAATGCGGATTATAAGTATCCGCATTTGTTTCCCAATCACTATGTAAAGCAACAATATTTACCCAACGACATAAAACAGCGCGTATATTACGAATACGGAGATAACAAAAACGAAACGGCGGCTAAATTGTATTGGGAAAAAATTAAAAAGTAGGTGAGCCCGCATACGGTGGGTTCACCTAAAACATTACCGATTATTCTTCGCTGAATATTTTGTTTTCGTCTATATGACGAATGGGGGAATAGTCCTCAATTTCGGTATTGCCGATTAGATAAATTTCTTGAATAATATTATTGTCCAATGCGCCGAGTGCGGAAATATCTTTTATGTTATTATTCATAAGGTCGAGCATTTCCAATTTTTTCATTCTTTTAAGTGAAGGTACCGTTTCCAAAGAAGTATCCGCTATACTGAGCGTTTGAAGATTTTCCAGATTTTCCACCGCCGTTGCGTCGGTGATTCTTTTTCCTGCCAAAGCCAACACTTCAAGATTTGTAAGTTTTGAAACAGCGGAAATATCTTCAATTGTATCGTCCACGACGGTGAGATTTTTTAATGTCGTAAAGCTTTCGATATTATTGAAATTTAAAGTTTCAAATTTATATACAAGTAATTTTTCGAGTTTTGGCATATTTTTTGATGAAATAAGGTTAAAATCCAAAACAACGTTGCTTTTTCCGTAGTTATAGAAGGTAAGTTCGGTGAGATTGTTGAAATACTGTAAGTCGGACACAATGTCGGTATTTTCGGCATTAACGTTTACTGTATAGTCGTTTAAGATTTGCTGATCGTCGTTTGACATATTGCCATCTGCAGTAAGTTCATTATATTTGCTGTGATAACCGTTTGTATACATAATAATCAGATTATTGGGTTCGCTGCTGTTCTTGCCGGAAAGCAAGTCGGCGTCAATATATAAAGCGAGCGATTCGATTGAATTTGCGTCGTTTGCGGTTATTTGGTCAAGTTCTTTGTTTGTTGCTTTTGAAACAGCTTTGGCTATATCTTTATTTGAAAAATCAATTGTTTCGTTGCTGTTTGAAGGTGCGGAAACGCTGTTACCGTTGGGCGTATTAAAAAGCAAATTATAATCAACGACGTATTTGAATTCAATAACGTCTCCGCTGTTTACCGTTGTTTCAGCCGCGCCGGATTCTGCGAGATTGCCGTTGACGTAGAACATCCAGCCGGAATAGTCGCCGCAATCGCCGGAATAGATATTGCAAATGGCTTGGATATATCCTGAGCTGTCGATATAATGCATTTTATTCTCTTTTAAATTTTTTATAAGCACATCGCGTGCGGTACTGCCTTGCGAGCATTTTGATTCAACATTGAGTATTATGCCGTTTGACGGGAGAATTTCGATTTTTTCGGGATTAATTGAATATTTGTCACTGTTTAGATTTTTTAAGATTTCATCGCAACTGACGATGAGAGTATAGTCGATTGTTTCTTTGGGGCTGTTATTGAAGCAAGATGCGAAAGAAAACAGGCAACACAAGGTTAGGGCGGTCAGAAGAAATTTTTTCATAATCAAACTCCTTTATATTTTTATATAAATAAAAATCCGAATACAGAACTGCATTCGGACGATGGTGGGAGCTATAGGGATCGAACCTATGACCTCCTGCTTGTAAGGCAGATGCTCTCCCGGCTGAGCTAAGCTCCCATATTATTGTTTGTTAAAGTGGTGGGAGCTATAGGGATCGAACCTATGACCTCCTGCTTGTAAGGCAGATGCTCTCCCAGCTGAG
>CAZJCI010000096.1:0-8149 GCA_964544455.1 uncultured Oscillospiraceae bacterium | reverse complement strand
GAAAATTCTTCGATCCGGCTTGTGTATTCCTATTTCTCCGCTGATAAGCTTTTCGTCGAATTTATCTTCCAATCCAAGTATTTTAAGCTTTGCGTTTTGACGTTTTATCCCTATTTCGCCGCTTGCGTTTGTAATAAGTCCGACTTTCATCCCCATGCCGTGCAACTTTTCAAGCACGTCAACGGTAAACGGATACGGAATTGCATATTTGAAAAAGCAATAATTCCAAATATATTCAAATAATTCGTCAGTTTTAACAACAGGCTCTTTGTTTTCATATGTCGAAAATATTTCTTTTTCTTTCCAATAAGCATACATACGCATCCAGCCGTCCGTAATATATTTTTCTTCCGATTCAATCCAAACTTGCGTTAAACGCTGAACGCTTAAATTTTTTATAAACCATTGCGATTGATTTTCAATCATATCACGCGCGGCAATTCTAATGGTTTCATATCTGTCGAAAAGCGTATGATCAAGGTCAAACACAACCGCGCGTATTTTTGAAGTTTCCGAGATTATATTCATAACCGACCTCCTTGTTTCCGTTAATTTTAAAACAAAAAAATGACACCCAAAAGTAATTCGGGTGTCAATAATGTTAATTTTTATTATTTTTTTATGATTGACATTACCGAATCAAATTCTTCGATAATTTCTTCTTCGGGTTTTGGAGTAATAAGACTGACAACCACAATTGCAACCGTTGCCAAAACAAACGCAGGCAGAAGTTCATAAATGGCAAATAAACCTCCAAGAGGCGCTATTAAGAACTTCCAAACAAAAACCATAACCGCGCCTACAATCATTCCGGCAAGAGCTCCCCATTTGTTCGACCTTTTCCAGAACAATGCGCAAAGCATTACGGGACCGAACGTTGCGCCAAAACCTGCCCATGCAAAAGATACAACCTTAAACACCGATGAATTTTCGTTAAGAGCAAGTATAATACCTATTACTGCTGTAACAATAAGCGTAAGCCTTGCAATTATCATCGACTTTTTGTTTTCAAGTTTTATGCCGAATACGCCCTGAACAAAGTCTTCCGAAATTGAAGAAGAAGCGGCAAGCAACTGAGAATCGGCAGTTGACATTGTGGAAGCAAGTATTCCCGAAAGAACTATGCCGCCGGCTATTGCAAAAATCCAACCGTGCTTACTGATAATATCAGCCAAAACAACTATTATGGTTTCCGTATCGGCAATACCGTCAACAGTTTTGTTAAGCACAAGACTGTATCCTACAATACCGATAAAAATAGCGACAGCCATTGATATTACAACCCAAATTGTTGCAATTCTTCTTGAAAGAGTTATTTTTTTATCGTCGTTAATTGCCATAAATCTTAAAAGAATGTGCGGCATACCGAAATATCCCAATCCCCACGCAAGAGTCGAAGCAATTTTTAACGCGCCGTAAGAACCTACTTCCCCGCCGCCCAAAGCGTCTGTGTTAAGACTTGTAAGGCTGAAATATCCGGGAAGAGCTTTTGCGTTTTCTATAACGGCGTCCATTCCTCCCGCTTTGCTTACACCGAAACCAAGCACAAAAACCAACGCCGCCGTCATTATAATACTTTGAACAAAATCGGTTGTGGAAGCCGCCAAAAAGCCGCCCAAAGCCGTATATCCCACAATTACAATTGCGGAAACAATCATTGCCGGGACATAATCGATATCGAAAATAGTCGAAAACAGTTTTCCGCAAGCCGAAAATCCGGAAGCGGTATAGGGAACAAAGAATATAACTATTATAAGTGCGGAAATAACTTTTAATATACCTCTGTTCTCACGCCACCTGTTTGAAAAAAATTCCGGAATTGTGATTGAATTTTTGCATTGTGCCGAATATATTCTTATGCGCCTTGCAACAATAAGCCAATTTACATATGTTCCGATTGCAAGACCGATAGCCGTCCACGAAGCCTCCGCAATACTTCCCGCAAGAGCAACTCCCGGAAGTCCCATAAGTAACCATGAACTCATATCCGAAGCTTCCGCGCTCATCGCGGTAACAATAGGACCAAGCTTTCTGCCGCCAAGATAAAAATCCCCCGAATCGTTGTTTTCCTTTGACAACACAAAGCCGATAATAAGCATAAAAACAAGATATGCGACTATTGTGCAAAGAATGATAATTTGTGCCGATGTCATATTTCCTCCATAATAATTCAAACGCAAAGCGTTCATTAATAATTCTGTTATATTTTACCACAAAAAACGACAGAACGCAATACAGAACTAAGTTTAAACTTAATTCTGTACGATTTTTGAATATTATTGGGTTTTTCAACTTATTATTGAATTTTTAGCTGAACAAATATCATTCAAATCAGTGAACTGAATTTCGTATAATTTGTAAATTTATAAAAGTATAATTTGCTTTTTAATTGTTATTTCGCAATTTCACCGATTTGGCAAAAACGCTTTTTCGATTTCAGTTTTTGTGCATTTAAACATTCCTTGAACCATTTCATCGCTTCCGCCGCCTCCGCCCGGAAGAAAAATATTCTCTTTAAGATATGCCTTAAGTTTAACGCTTTCGCTTGAAATAATATATCTGTATCCGTCGCAATCGTTACCGCAAAATATCGCAAAACCCCCCGAACAACGTTTTTTACCGATATTTGCGGCTTTTCTTTGGGCTTCAACGTCAAGTTCTTCTTCGAAAACAAGAATATTTCCGTCCTTATACGGCAAAGTTTCAATTTTGCCGATAATATACTTTTCCGTAAAAAATGCGCTTTTTCGCTTTTGTGCGACAAGTTCGTTTTCAAGCTTACGTACTGCGGCAAAAGCTTCCGTTTGCTTAACGCTCAAACTTTCGGAAATATTCGCAACATTAAAATATTTATCGTTATAATCGTCAAGCGCGTCGAAACCGCATTTCATATGAACTCTGACTCCGCCTTTATATTTTATAAAATCCAAAAGCTTAACCATTCCCACAGCACCGGTTCTTTCAACGTGCGGCGCACAGCAGGCGCAAACGTCATATCCGGGAATTTCCACGATTCTGACATTATCTTTAAGTTCAAGTTTACTTCTGTATGTAATATTTTTCAGTTCGTTTTCATTTGGATATTTTACAATAACTTCAACATTTTCCGCACATGCCTTATTTGCAAGATATTCGATTTTTAAAATATCCTCTCGATTAAGGACTCCGTTATAATCCATTGTCACATCTTGCGAACCCAAATGAAATCCAACATTATCGTATCCGTACAGCGAATGAACAAGCCCCGAAACAATATGCTCTCCGGTATGATTTTGCATTTTGCGAAATCGCTTTTCAAAATCAATACAACATTCATATTGTGTTCCTACTTCAAGAACGCTGTTTGTTATATGTTTGATTGTTCCGTCCGACAAAATTTGAACGTCCGAAACCTCCGCCTGACCGATTTTTCCAACATCTGCGCTTTGACCTCCGCCTTCGGGGAAAAAAGCCGTTTTGTCCAAAACAACCTCATATGCGTTTTCCGCTTTTAAACATTCTTTTACTTTTGCAAAAAAAGTGTGTAAATAAGCGTCCTTATCATATAATTTTTCCGTCATAATTACCTCGCAACGATTTTATATTTTTCAAGAAACATCGGCATCATTTGCATCGAATACCTCCTAAGAGAATATTCTCCCGCACATATACACCAGTCATACATCAACGCTCTTTCCAGCAATGCATACGCTTTAACAATTTCGTTTACCGAAAATTCCGAAGTTATTTGACCTTTTTGCTGACCGTCAAATATTATTTCACGAATAACCTTATAATAAGTTCTGTTCCTGTCAAGCAAATGTTTTTCGCCCTTGGTTATTAATTGCGTTGAAAAAAGCCGTGCCAATAGTTCTATTGATATTCCGTTTTCAATCATTCCGAACAATTCCGAATTCAAATAAACAAGTTTATCAAAAGCGTTCATATTCGGGTTTATTGTTGTCATAAGCTCCTCGTATTTTTCGTCAAACAAATACGACAGCGAAGAAAGCAAAGCGTCTTTACCGCCGAAATAATGATAAAAAGAACCTTTTGAGGTTTGAGATTCTTCAATTATTTCTTCAACGGTTGTATTATCATAGCCTTGTTCGTAAAAAAGCTTCCATGCCGCCGCAACTATTTTCCCCTTTGTGTTACGTTCCTTTTTTTTACTCATAAGCACGCTCCCCAAATGCGTTTTTTATAATTATAACATATGCAAAAAAAAAAATCAACACTTTATATTGACATAATGAGTGGATATATGATAAAATAAATAAAAAAACAAACGGGAAATATTAATGAACACATCGAAAAAAAACGACTTTAATCAACCAAAATCGGAAAAAATCGGAAAAACGCTTACAATATATCAGCAAAAAGGCGTTTTCTCATACGGAACCGACGCTGTACTTCTTGCGGCATATGCCGCGGGATTTATGAAATTTTCGTCAAAAAAAATACTTTTCGATTTTTGCTCCGGAACCGGTATTATCGGTCTTATGTTGCTGGACAAATTCAGAAATACAATGTTGGAAACAATAGCGGTGGAGATAAATAACGACGCATGTTGTCTTTCGAAAGCAAGTGCGTTGGAAAGCGGCTTATCCGAAAGATTCAGCGTTTATAATACGGACGTCAAGCAAATTAAACAAATTTTCAATTGCGATATTGCGGATTTTTTAACCGTCAATCCGCCGTATATGACGGCAAACAGCGGTTTTTTGTGCGCCGACGATTATAAAACAGTTGCCCGCCACGAAGTTTTATGTAACTTGGAAGATATTTTTAAATCCGCTTTTCACGTTTTAAAAACAGGTGGAAATATGTTTATTGTTTATAGGCCCAACAGACTTTCCACATTGTTTTCGGCGGCAAAGGCGGCAAATTTCGAAATAAAACAGCTTACTTTTGTATATACAAAAGCAAATTCGGAATCGAAACTTATATTATGCCGTGCGCAAAAAGGCGCAAAAGAAGGACTTATAATAAACAAACCGTTTATTATGTACGACAATAACGGAAACTTTACAAACGAATATATAAAAGTACGTAACGAAGGAGTAATGGAAGTTGAATAGCAAATATGAAACGGAAAAAGAAGTTCTTCCAAAAACATTATATATTGTGGCAACGCCGATAGGAAATCTTTCGGACATGACGGAACGGGGAAAAAGAGTGCTTTCCGAAGTGGATTTTGTTGCCGCGGAAGATACTCGAATCAGCGGTAAGCTTTTATCGCTTTACGGAATAAAAAAAACTTTAATCAATTATTTTGAACACAATAAATCGGAAGCGGGCGCAAAAATACTTACTCGTCTTTTAAACGGGGAGTCTTGTGCGATTGTTACCGACGCAGGCACACCGGCAATTTCCGATCCGGGCGAAGACCTTTGCCGACTTTGCCGCTCAAACGGAATAAAAATTGTTCCGATTCCGGGGTGCAGCGCAGCAATAACAGCTCTTTCGGCTTCCGGAATGCCGTCGGCAAGATTTACTTTCGAAGGTTTTTTACCACGAGAAAAAAAAGAACAACAAGAGCGACTTTCCGAATTACAAGACGAAAAAAGAACAATGATTTTTTATGAAGCCCCGCATAGGCTGAAAAAAACGCTTAATGCCTTTGCGGAATATTTCGGTAACAGAGAAATATGCCTTGCAAGGGAATTAACTAAAATTAACGAAGAAATATTGCTTACAACAATTTTCGAAGCGGTTGAAACATATTCCGAAAAAGAACCCCGAGGCGAATATGTAATAATTATAAAAGGTACCTCAAAATCAAGTACGGAAGATTTTTGGATAAATATGGATATAAAAGAACACGTTGAATTTTATATGAATAACGGGCTTTCAAAAATGGAAGCAATAAAAAAAGCCGCAAAAGACAGAGGCGTTCCCAAAAACGACATTTACCGTGAAATGGTGTAAATATGACGCACGAAATAATAAACAACAAAAGATATAACACTCAAGATAACTATTTAAAAGCCCGTTTCGGATGTAAAATCGCAAAAATTCCTTTAAACGCCGGATTTACCTGTCCGAACCGAGACGGAACAAAGGGAATCGGCGGGTGTATATATTGCTCCGAATCGGGCAGCGGCGATTTTGCCGGCAATCCCGCCGACTGCATTCAAAAGCAGTTTGACAGCGTTCGTCAAACCATGGACAAAAAATGGAAAAACGCCAAATATATGCCTTATTTTCAGGCAGGGACAAACACATACGCTCCTCTTTCGGTGCTTAAAGAAAAGTTTGAAACTGCGCTCAAACTTGAAAATATAATCGGACTCAGCATTGCCACACGTCCAGATTGCATAAAAAACGATGTTCTTGAATATCTTTCCGAACTTTCCGAAAGAACATATCTCACCGTTGAACTTGGTTTACAAACAATTCACGATAAAACCGGGAAAATTATTAACCGATGTTGCACATACGCCGATTTTTCGGACGCTTACGAACGACTGCACAAAAAAGGAATAAACGTTTGCGTACATCTGATAAACGGACTTCCGGGAGAAAGCGAAGAAATGATGCTTCAAAGCGTTTCCGAAATTGCAAAAATTCGTCCGCATTCCGTAAAACTTCATATGCTTCACATAATAAAAGGAACAGTATGCGAAAAAATGTACCTTGCAGGCAAAGTTCCCGTGTTCACTCTTGAAAATTATGTGCAACTTATATGTAACCAACTTGAACTGTTACCTTGGGATACCGTTATTCAAAGAATAACAGGCGACGGCGCAAAAGAAACGTTAATTGCGCCACTGTGGAGCATAAAAAAATTCGATGTTATAAACGGTGTGGATAAAGAAATGAACAAAAGAAATACTTTTCAAGGCAATAAGTTTTACGGATAAAACATATGTTTGCGAATAATAATAATAATAATAATAATAATAATAATAATAATAATAATAATAATAATGCAAAACAAACATCTGTTGTTTCGGTGAACAATCAATGCAATATATTATTTTTTTCGCAATAATTTCCGCCGTTTTTTCGAAAAACGGTCACTATTCTTTACTGCCGATACAGTGCGCATTTTTTGTTATTGCTTTGACAAAAAGCCGTTTTGCGGGTAATAACGGAAATAATATCGACAAAGTTAAACCGCTGAATATCGTTATAGGCATACTGTATATTTTTCTCGGCAACGCAATTTCCGCCGTTACTTCCGCAATATTTTTCCCTTATGCGAATATTGGCAACTTCTTTGATAATATTATTTTTTGCGTTTCGATATTTTGCTTACAGTTAATTTTTTTTGCAATTATAGCTTTAACGCTGATTTTTGAAAAAAGCCGTGTCGCCGTTAAAAACGTTGCACTTGTTTGCACGCTTTTTCCGTGCGTTTCATTGTTTATGAAAGAAATTACTTCCGTTTCAAAATCTTTATTCTTCATATTGCTGTTTATCGCTTCCGTATTAATTTATTTTTCCATATTGCTTTCAAAAAACAAAAACGACGTCGAAAAAGAATAACCCGACGCCGTTTTTTAATTTTACTGTTTTTTTCTGCAACCGTCTATTTGAATATTCTGCCCTGAAATATAGCCTGCTTCTTTACTTGCAAGGAAGCATATAAGATCTGCGTTTTCTCTGTCCGTACCCGTTCTCCCCATAAAAGCAAGTTCGGAAGGGGAAAAATAATCTATGTCGTCGTTTGAAGAATCGCTCACACTTCCGGGCGAAATGCAGTTTACGGTTACGCCTTTATCCGCAACCTCCTTTGCAAGGGCACGAGTCATTGCAATAACCGCGCCTTTTGTTGCACTGTAATGAACCATATTCATATTGCCGTATACTCCGGCAACGGAACCTATATTTATAATTCTTCCGTATCCGTTTTCAAGCATAATCGGAAGTACTGCGCCGGTAAAATAAACAACGCCCATAATGTTTATATCAATAAATTTTTTCCATTCGTCGCTCGAAACTTCCAAAAAGTTCTTCCAAGTTCTCCATATTGCGGCGTTATTCACAAGAATATCTATTTTACCGAACTTTTCCGAAGCGTCGCACACAATCTGCTTCACGGCGTCCTCATCGGTCACATCGCATTTATAAATAGCAACGTCTTTTGTATAATTTTCAATTTCTTTTTTAACCGTTTCAAGTTTTTCGTAGTTTATATCGCAAAGAGCAACTTTTGCTCCCC
>CAZJCI010000095.1:0-8234 GCA_964544455.1 uncultured Oscillospiraceae bacterium | reverse complement strand
CAACTTGAAACGAGGTTAGATAATATAAATCTTACTCTTACATCTTGCGATTACCTGCAATTTTGCCCAATGAAAATTGTATAATCAATTAAACATTGTGCAAGCTGACGATTTATGCAAAAAGCACTTGACATATTGAAAAAAAAGTGTAAAATAGAATAGATAGCGTAACCGTTTGAAGCCTAATCAAACGTTTTACGCAAATATTAATTGTATATATTATTTTGCGCATACATAAAAGCGCATACGGAGGAATAAAAATGCTTAAGAACACACAGGAAACAGCACTTAACACTGTTGAGGTAACAATTGTTATCGAAAGGGAAAAATTCGAAAAGGCGTTGCTTGATGCTTACAAAAAAGAGGTAAAGAAAATTCAGATTCCCGGCTTCAGAAAAGGAAAAGCCCCCAAAGCCATTATCGAAAAAATGTATGGCAAAGGCGTATTTTACGAACCTGCGCTTAACGCAATAGCTCCTGCGGAAGCTGACGCCGCAATTGCCGAATGCGGATTTAAACCTGTTTCCGCTCCTCAAATTTCGGATGTCGATTTTGAATCCGAAGAAGGAATTGTTGTTAAGGTCACATTCACAAGAAGACCGGACGTAAAACTCGGTTCTTATAAAGGCATAGAAGCTGTCAGAACAACAGTTAAGGTTGAGGACGAACAAGTTGACGCGGAACTTGAAAAAATTCGTAAGAGATACGCAAGAACGACAGAAATAACGGACAGACCTGCGGAAAACGGCGATATTACAACCATTGACTATGAAGGCTTTGTTGACGGTGTACCTTTCGACGGCGGAAAAGCGAAAGATCATAAATTGACTCTTGGTTCGGGCGAATTTATTCCCGGATTTGAGGAGCAGATTATAGGCAAATCGGTTTCCGAAGAAGCGTTTGAAGTAAACGTAAAATTCCCGGATGATTATCACGCCGAAGAACTTAAGGGTAAAGACGCTCAATTTAAAGTTGTTCTTCACAAAATTGAAAAAGAAGAATTGCCCACAATCGACGATGAGTTTGCAAAAGACGCTTCCGAATTTGCTACTCTTGCTGAATATAAAGCCGATATTAAGGCAAAAATGGAAAAGAAAAACGCCGACGATGCCGACAGAAAGCTTTCCGTTGATATTTCCGAAGAACTTGCAAAGCTTGTTGAAGCCGAAATTCCGCAAGTTATGTTTGATAAAGAAGTTGAACTTTTGGTTCGGGAATATGACCTTAATCTCCGTCAGCAGGGACTCAGTCTTGATATGCTTGTGCAATATACCGGTATGACGCTGGATACAATAAAGGAACAATATAAATCGGTTGCGGAAGTAAACGTTAAGAAGAATTTGGCTCTTGAAGAAATCATAAAAGCCGAAGACATTAAGGCAACCGATGAAGATGTTGAAAAGAGATACGAAGAAATTGCCAAAGCTTATAATATGAAAGTCGAAGAAGTGAAGAATAGTCTTCCGACCGAAAACCTTGAAGAAGAAGTACAGTCGATTAAAGCGTTCGATCTTGTTAAAGCAGCCGCAAAGATAACGGATAGATCGGTAACCGAACAAGAACTTCAGGCAGAGGAGCTTGCAAAGGCGGAAGTCGAAAACGCTAAAGCCGCAAAGGCTGAATCTAATGATGAATCGGAAGACGCAGAAGAAAAAGCCGCTCCCAAAAAGAAAGTTGCAAAAAAGAAAAAATCCGAATCGAATGCTGAAAAAGAAAATTCCGCAGACGCCGAATAATTTAGCATAGAATAAATATATGTTCCACTGTTGTTGAATGTTTGGCAACAGTGGAACTGCGGCTTTTGCGGCAACGTGAAATTTGTCGTTTTATGTAATATAACATAAAATAATTATTTAAGAAAGGAATGATTGAGTATGGCATTGGTACCAACAGTTATCGAACAGGAAGGCAGAGGAGAAAGAGCTTACGACATTTTTTCAAGACTGCTTAACGACAGAATTATATTTCTTGCGGATGAGGTAAACGATACAACAGCTTCTCTTGTTGTTGCGCAACTCCTTTTCCTTGAATCAAAAGACCCGGATAAGGATATAAGCCTTTATATTAACAGCCCCGGCGGTTCTATTTCGGCTGGAATGGCAATTTACGATACTATGAATTTTATAAAATGCGATGTTTCCACAATTTGCATCGGTATGGCTGCAAGTATGGGCGCATTCCTTTTATCGTCGGGTGCAAAAGGAAAAAGATTTTCTCTTCCGAACAGCGAGATTATGATTCATCAGCCATTGGGCGGAATGCAAGGTCAAGCTTCGGATATTAAAATTCATGCCGATCATATTATCAGAATACGCGAAAAAATGAACAAGATTCTTGCGGCGCAAACGGGAAAATCTTATGAACAAATTTGCGCGGATACGGACAGAGATAATTTCCTTACAGCCGAACAGGCTCTTGAATACGGTCTTATAGATAAAATTGTTGATAAAAGAATATAAAATACAATAGATTTCGGAGCAATTAATATGCCATCTAAAAATAATATCGTTTGTTCTTTCTGCGGAAGAAGCGAACCCGAAGCAAAAAACGTTATAAAAGGTCCTGCGGGAGTTAATATTTGCGAAGATTGCGTTGAACTTTGCAATAATCTTCTTGCTCAATACAGAGAAAAAGGTCTCCCGAAAGACGACAGCGACAAAGAAAAACTCACTTATGAAACTTTACCCAAACCACGGGAAATAAAAGAATATCTGGATAAATACGTAATAGGTCAGGACGCCGCCAAAAAGGCACTTTCTGTTGCCGTTTACAATCATTATAAAAGGATTCTTTCCAAGCAGGATAAAAACAAAGAAAATGATGACGTGGAAATTCAAAAAAGTAATGTGCTTTTGTTGGGACCAACCGGCGTCGGAAAAACGTTTCTTGCTCAAAATCTTGCAAAAATGCTGAAAGTTCCTTTTGCAATAGCCGACGCAACAACTCTTACGGAAGCCGGATATGTTGGAGAAGACGTTGAAAATATTCTTTTGCGGCTGATACAGGCGGCGGATTTTGATGTTGATAAAGCGCAAAAAGGAATTATTTATATTGACGAAATAGATAAAATTTCCAGACGAAGTGAAAATCGTTCAATTACACGAGATGTTTCAGGTGAAGGCGTTCAGCAAGCACTTTTAAAAATTCTTGAAGGAACAGTTTCAAATGTTCCTCCTCAGGGCGGCAGAAAGCATCCCGGACAAGAGTTTATTCCGATTGATACATCGAATATCTTGTTTATATGCGGCGGCGCGTTCGATGGAATAGAGAGTATTATTTCCGAACGTGTGGGAAAACAGGGAATAGGATTCGGAGCACAGGTTATGGGAAAACGTGAAAAGACAAGCGGCGATTTGCTGAAAACGCTTCAAACTCACGACCTTGTTAAATATGGGCTTATTCCCGAACTCGTGGGAAGAATACCGGTTATAACCGCTCTTGAGCCGTTGGATAAAGAAGCTCTTGTAAGAATACTTTCCGAACCCAAAAACTCTCTTGTTAAACAATACAAAAAGTTGTTTGCAATGGACGGAGTAGAACTCGATTTTGAAGAAGAGGCTCTTTCGGCGATAGCGGCTCTTGCTTTTGAAAGAAAAACGGGCGCAAGAGGTCTTCGCGCAATTACGGAAGAACTTATGAACGGTATTATGTATGACGTTCCCTCAATGGAAAATGCCGTAAAAGTAACTGTCACAAAAGATGTTGTGGAAAATAAGGCTTATCCAAAGGTAAGTTTGAAAAACGCGGACGCGTAACAATATGGTTTTAAAAATCCACCGTTTTAAACGGTGGATTTTTTTGCAATATAAAAAAATCATTCTAAGATAAAATGTAAATAAAGTATCAATAATAGTCCGAGTGTGTAGCTTTTTGACGAAAAGTCTGATATAATATAATGTAATGCGTTTGTATTAAAAAACAAACGTTATAAAGCGAAAGGAAAACAGTAAATGGCTTCATACATAGAAAAAGTAGAAAAATTGACGCTTCCTGTTATTGCTGTAAGGGGAATTGTTATTTTTCCGCAAATTCCGGTTAGTTTTGAAATTTCAAGGCAAGAATCTATATTGGCGATGCAGGCGGCGTCGTCATTCGGCGGAAACGTTTTTTTTACATTGCAAATTAATAACGAAATTACAAGACCGTCGTTGGAAAATACGGAAAAAATAGGTTGTGTTGCAGAAATAAAACATGCAACCAAACTTGCAAACGGAAATTATCGTGTAATTATTGAGGGAAAATACAGAGGAGAAATAGCGGAAAAAATTCAAAATACACCGTATTTGCGCGCAGTTATTTTTACAAAAAATATTCAACTGAAAGATAAAAACAGCGTTGAATCCGAATTGCATATGCGCGCTGTAAAAAAATGCTTTGAACGCTATATTTCGTTTATACCGAAAGTTTCTCCGGAATTGGTTACTGCGGTGCAATCAATTAATTCACCGTCGTTGCTTGCGGATTTTATTGCTTCCAATATACTTCATAATTTGAGCGATAAACAGGGGATTCTTTCCGAAAACGATCCGATAAGACGTTTGGAAGCGCTTGAAATTTTATTGGAACACGAAACGGAAATGATTCGGCTTGAGTTGGAAATTCACGGAATAACCAAAAATGAGTTGGAAAAACGTCAGCGAATAATGTATTTGCGAGAACAGTATGACGTAATAAAAAGAGAGCTCGGTATGCTGTGCGATACCGCCGAAAATGCGGATGCGGACGATGAATACGTAAAATATCCCGAACTCGCCGAGTTAATAAATTCATCCGAATGTTCTGATGATGTTAAATACATATTATACAATGAATTGCATAAATTGGATAATATGCCGCCAATTTCGTCGGAAGCGTCGGTTATAACGGAATATATAGAAACAGTCACATCGTTACCGTGGAAATCCAAAACCAAAGACAGATTCGACGTTGAAAAGGCAAAAAAAATTCTTGACGACGAACACGACGCTTTATACAAGGTTAAAGAAAGAATTTTGGAATATATTTCGGTAAAACAACTTGCGCCGAATTTAAAAGGGCAAATTCTTCTTTTGGTAGGACCGCCCGGCGTGGGTAAAACTTCAATTGCAAAATCCGTGGCTCATGCCTTAAACAGAAAATTTGTCAGAGTTTCTCTTGGAGGCGTTAGAGATGAAGCGGATATAAGAGGACACAGAAAAACATATGTTGCCGCAATGCCCGGACGGATTATAACGGCTTTTAAGCAAGTCAAAAAGGCAAACCCCGTTATGCTTCTTGATGAAATTGATAAAATGACCGCAAATTCACATGGAGATCCTGCGGCGGCATTGTTGGAAGTGCTTGACGTTGACCAAAATGTTGAATTTCGCGATCATTATATTGAAATTCCGTTCGATATATCGGATTGTATTTTTATTGCAACGGCAAATACCCTTGATACAGTTCCTCGTCCTTTGCTTGACAGAATGGAAATTATTAATCTTCCCGCTTATTCGCTTACTGAAAAAATCAGTATTTTTAAAAATCACTTATTACCTCGTGAACTTAAAAACCACGGACTTAACAAAAATAAGCTACACATTAAAGATGACGCCATAACGGAAATAATCGAACATTATACCAAAGAATCGGGCGTGCGTAATCTTGAACGAGAAACCGCTTCGATTTGTCGAAAAGTTGCTCGCAAACTTGTTGAATCCGAAAAAAAGAGCTATACAATTACCAAAGCCGATGTTGCCGAATATCTCGGAACGCCCAAAATTCACGAAACCGGTATTGATATTGATGCCAAAACAGGCGTTGTTAACGGACTTGCTTGGACGGAGCTTGGCGGAGAGCTGTTACAGGTTGAAGTTCTTTCAATGCCGGGAAACGGTAAACTTGAAATTACGGGCAGTCTTGGAGATGTTATGAAAGAATCGGCGCGCGCGGCGGTAAGTTATATTCGAAAAAACGCCGAAAAACTTGGAATTAATCCCGATTTTTATAAAAATACGGATATTCACATTCACTTTCCGGAAGGAGCTGTCCCCAAAGACGGTCCCAGCGCAGGAGTTACAATGGTTACGGCATTGGTTTCCGAACTTTCTTCAAAGAAGGTAAGAGGAGACGTTGCGATGACGGGAGAAATAACGTTAACAGGTCGAGTATTGCCCATAGGCGGCTTACGTGAAAAAACAATGGCGGCGTATAAGCATGGTATAAAAACCGTTATTATTCCGTACGAAAATAAGATTGACCTTGAAGAATGCGATAAACAGGTTTTGGAAAATATAAGTTTTATTTATGCGTCCGATATTTCTACTGTGCTTGAAAACGCTGTTATTTAAAGCAATTTTTGAAAAACGAGTTTTATACGGAAAGGAGAATCGGCAGTGAATTTGAATAATGTGGAATTGGTATTGACAGCAGGTCTCGTTTCGCAACTTCCCGGAAATATTGATTTAAATCTGCCTCAAATTGCGCTTTGCGGACGTTCGAATGTCGGCAAATCTTCATTGATAAACAGGCTGATTGGCAGAAAAAGCCTTGCAAGAGTCAGTTCCGAGCCGGGGAAAACCGTAACAGTTAATTATTATGAAGTTGATAAAACCATATATCTTGTTGATTTACCCGGATACGGCTATGCCAAAAGAAGCTTTTCGGAGCGAAATAAATGGAAAGCGTTAATAGATAAGTATTTTTCTTTACCGTCGAATATTCTTTATGTACAATTGATTGATATTAAAGCGGGAATTACAAAAGATGATGAAAATATGATAAATTTTCTTTGCGAAAACGAACTTCCGTTTGTAATTGTTTGTACTAAAGTTGATAAATTAAATAAAACGCTCAGAATGCAAAATTTTGAAAAAATACGCTCTAATCCCATTATTCCCGATGATGTTGAAATTGTGCCATTTTCATCACTTAAAGGAGAGGGAAAGGACGATATGTGGAAAATCATTAACGAGTTTTGCAATGCCGTAAAAGAGATAAAATCAGCCGAATAAGCACTAAATAAAATGACGATTCGATTAAGACTCGTCATTTTTGTTTTTATTATAAAAAAACGGTAACCGCTAAGGTTACCGTTAATTTTTGTGGGTAGTCCTGACGGACTATCTTGTCTTGATAAGAGCAACTCCCACACCTGTTCAATTACTTGAACTTTCTTTTGCGAGCAGCTTCAGATTTTTTCTTACGCTTTACGCTGGGTTTTTCATAGTGCTCTCTTTTACGAAGTTCTGTAAGAACTCCGCTTCTGGCACACTGTCTCTTGAATCTGCGAAGTGCGCTGTCAAGACTTTCATTTTCCTTGATTTTTATTTCTGCCATTAATTTTCCCTCCCTCCGCAGTGGCAAAGAGATATTTTCTACACTAAGCTATTATACACCATAAAACAATATTTGTCAAGGGGTATTTTAAATATTTTATAAAATTCCGATTATTTTACAACAATATTTACAAGTTTGTTGGGAACATAAATTTCTTTAACAATGTTTTTACCGTTAATTGCGGCGGCAACTTTTTCGGTATTTTTTACCGCTGCAATAACATCGTCCTTAGAACTGTCTGCGGGAATATTTATGGTACCTTTAAATTTACCGCAAACCTGCATTGCGATTTCAACGGTGGAGTCAATTGTTTTTGCTTCGTCGTATTTAGGCCATTCGGCAACGGCGCAAAGTTCATTGTTGCCTAAAAATTCCCAAATTTCTTCGCAAAGATGCGGCGCATACGGACAAAGCAATCTTACGAATATTCCAAGCTCGTCTTTTGTAAGTGAGCCTACTTCATAAATTTCATTGATAAGACTCATCATTGCCGCAACAGCGGTGTTAAATTTCATTTCTTCTATATCTCGAGAAACTTTCTTTATTGTTTTGTGGAACAAAGATTCAAGCTTTGGCGTTGTACCGTTGCCGTTGGCAATATCGCACAATCCGGCAACTCTGTCAAGAAATCTTTTTACGCCTTTAACGGAACTTTCGCTCCAAGGAGCGGCAGAAGCGTAATCGCCCATAAATAGTGTGTAAACCCTAAGTACGTCTGCTCCGTATTCGTCCACAACGTCGTTGGGGTCCACAACATTTCCTTTGGATTTTGACATTTTTTCTCCGTCCGGTCCAAGTATAAGCCCTTGCGCGGTTCTCTTTGCATACGGCTCTTCAACGGGAACTTCGCCAATGTCGTAAAGAAATCTGTGCCAGAAACGAGAATAAATAAGATGACGCGTAACGTGTTCCATACCGCCGTTGTACCAATCCACGGG
>CAZJCI010000094.1:0-8260 GCA_964544455.1 uncultured Oscillospiraceae bacterium | reverse complement strand
CACAAGGTGTTCAAGATCTCAACTTTCATTTTAGTTAACAAAACCATTTTTAATTTTCGGAGGAACACATAATGAAAAACAGCGCATTGGTCGTTATTGACCTGCAAAATGACATTACAAAAAACTACAAAGAAATTATTGAAAAAGTTAACGAGGCAATTGATTGGGCAGTTCAAAAGGAAATGCGGATCGTTTACATTAAGCATAACAACCTGTCAGCGGGAACAAGAACATTCAAGCCCGGTACACACGGCGCAGAGTTGGTGCCTGAGTTGAAGGTAGTATCCGACTATATCTTTACGCGAAGTCAAAGAGCAATGCTCTGACCGATGAGGGATTCACAGCCTTTATTCAGCGGCAAGGTATTACCGAGTTTTATATTGTCGGCGCGGACGCTACCGCCTGCATAAAATCCACCTGCTTCAATATGACGAAAAGCGGATATACCGTTCATATACTGGCGGACTGCATCACAAGTTATGATAAAAAGAAACTGCCCGAAATGCTTACATATTACGAAAACAAAGGGTGTACCGTTGCTTGCCTTGACGAAGTTATGTAAATATTTCAAGTCGTTAAATCGAAATTTGCGGGGATAGTGAAAACGAAATCGAAAAATCCTATGCCGTTAATAAACAATACAGATAAATCAGTTGAGTTTTACAAAGGTGATATTTCTTTTGGTGGAATTTATTTTACTGTAACAATGCGTGTTAAATGCCCTAAACAAAAGTATTTAAAGTACGTTTATCGAAGCGAAACTGAATTTTTATTAAACTAAAAAAACGTTTTAATCCAACGCCACTTTGCGCAATTCTATATTCATTATATCGCAAAAAAGATTTATGGATTCGGTATTATCGCCGGTTCCAAGCGCAAGATGATGGGTTGGACCTTCGGCACACCAACGTTCGATGAATTCTTGAACCGAACAACCGAATTTACATCTTGTGTTTGTATTTCCCGTTTGCGGAATATCTCCCGCAACGGATTCGCCTCGACCGAGAATCATTTTCATTCTGCCGTCCGACGTTACCGAACAAGACAGCAATGTTATCGGTCCCGATTTTATATTAAATTCAACGCCGATTCCGCTTCCCGATTTTCCGTGAAATTTTTTAAGCTTTCTTAAAACGGGTTTTCTGTCGCTTATATTAATATTGTGCGGACCGTCGTGTCCTATAAGGCAAATGTCGTTTTCACTGTCGAAAGGATGCAACTCCGCAAATGAACCGCCGCCGCCCACTCTGTTCATTACAAGCATTGCGGCGCAGGTTTTTAAGTCGGCTTCTCCCGCAAGCGGTATTCCCGCGCTTGTCAGCAAAGTGTTTCCCAAAATTAAATTTGCGCCGATTTTTTCATATTCGTTTCCGTTTTCGCCCTTATAATAATATGCAAGTCCGGTAAGTCCGTTTTGCTCCACAAGCATATCAAGCCCAACGGCACAACTCGCCGACCATTCCAAATCTTCGTCTTTAACATAGTCGGTCAGAGGATCGTTCGACGGTTCCATAATATCGAACACACTTCTTATTTTATTTATTTTTTCTTTAATTTTAATCGAATCGGCTGAATTAATATATTCTCGCAACTCGCACATTTCAAGCATTTTTACATGAGCACCGAAAGTTTTTGAAAATGCCGTTGGGTCGGTGTGCATATCGTACATTCCCTCGTAGGTATGACCAAGATAACCGATTTTGGCATATTTAAACGCCGCCTTTGCGCAAAGAGCCTTTTCCCAAACTTCAACTTTTTCGGCAATTTTTTGAGTTTCATCGCTTGCGGCAACAATAAATTTCGGCATTTTTTTGCCCAATCTTTCATATACGCCGGCAACTTCCGGCATTGCGCATATATCGTCGTTGCAAAGTTGCATATATGTGGTGGTTTTTTTGTAATCAAGTTTTGTTAAAGGCTGTATGCCCACAAGAATTTGCGGAACGTCCAAATAAATTGCAAACGGTGCCGCGACGGCGGAGGTAACATATGTTGTAAGCACAATAAAAAGTGCGTCAACATCTTCTTTTTTTATGCTTTTTACCGCTTCGAACGCCGAATCCACATCATCGGCAAAACCTGCGTAAAAAATATCGGAATTTTTAAAATACTTTGCAAATTCTCCGGATTTTTTTGAAAGCTCTTCATAAAGTCCTTCAAATTGCGGCCAATATACCTTATGCCCCAACGAAACTATTCCAATTTTCGGCTTTTTGACTTTTATCATAATTTTCTCCTTAATTTTGTTGCGTTTTTCTCAACATATTTTTATAATATGATACACCGAAAAATTCTTTTTGTAAATAGATAATCCGTCCATTTTTAGCACAAAACGACTAACTTATAATTAATTTACGGTGATTTTTGTGCCAACGGCAAGAGTTATCTGAAAATTATCTGAAAATTGCTCCCGTTTTATTGCTTTTTTCAAAAAAAAGTGTATAATATATTCGTTAGCAAACTAATTATTACGCTTTATGCGTTTGGAAAGGAGACTGAAATGACACGTGAACGCAAAAATGACGTTTTGAAAATCGCTCCGGAAAATATGTCGATTCATATGCTTATCGGTGAAATTTCAAAAATAACAAACGTCACCATTCACAAAAAAAGCGAAATGCTCGGATTGCCGCAAGGCTACCGTTCAATTATTTTTCATTTGGCGCACAACGATGGGATTACTCAGCTTGAACTTTCGAAGCTTACCCGTTTAAAACCGCCGACCGTAAGCGTTTCTCTTCAAAAAATGGAACTTGACGGTCTTGTTACTCGGATCGCCGATAAAGACGATTTAAGGAAAACGATTGTCAGCCTGACGGATAAGGGCAAAGAAATTGTAAAAAGCATAACCGAAGTTTTCGAGTGCTATGACAAAGCCATTACGGAAACGCTGACCGCTTCCGAAGCGGAACAACTAAAATCGCTCCTTATTAAGGTTCGAGAAAGTATTATCTCCGAAAGTGAGGAAAACTCATCAATATGAAAAAAATGCTCAAATATATCGCTCCGTATCGCCTTTTTGCGCTGTTGGCACCGCTTACAATGATTGGAGAAGTTTTTATTGATTTACAGCTTCCAAACCTTATGTCAAAAATTGTGGACGACGGCGTACTTAAAAATGATTTGAATATCGTTGTTAAAACCGGCTTTTTGATGATAGGCTTATCGCTTATCGGTGCAATGTGCGGTATTCTTTCGGCGGCGTTCGGCTCCACGGCTTCCCAAAAATTCGCAAACGATTTGCGAATCGACGTTTACGGAAGAGTTATGAGTCTTTCGCCGCAACAAACCGATAAATTTACAACCGGTTCTCTTGTTACAAGAATAACCAACGATATTTCTCAGGTTCAAAACTTTGTTAATTCATTATTGCGTATGTTCGTAAGAGCTCCGATGTTTTTTATCGGAGGTATTGTTATGATGATTGAGCTTGATTTAAGCTTCGCCACGGTTGTGGCAATTTCGCTTCCCATAATGATTGCGGCGGTTGTGTTAATTGTGCTTCGCGCAAATCCTATGTTCACAATCGTTCAGGAAAAGCTTGACAAAGTAAATTCCGTGGTTATGGAAAACGTAACCGGAACAAGAGTTGTAAAAGCTTATGTAAAAGAAGATTACGAAACAAAACGCTTTGGAAAAGCAAACGACGAACTCTGCAACACGAACCTTAAAGTTAATTATACGCTTGCGCTTTTAAATCCTATCATTATGATAATTCTCAATTTTTCCGTTATTGCGATTATTTATATCGGCGGACTGAGAGTGAAAGCCGAAGCTTTAAAGGTCGGCGAAATTATGGCGGCGGTTACATATGTTACCCAAATTCTTAACTCCGTAATGATGATAACAATGATGTTTCAGCAGGTTTCTCGCGCTTCCGCTTCCGCAAAACGTATTAACGAAGTTCTGGACACATATCCTGTAATAGAAAACGGCAAAAAAGAACTTTCCGGGGATATTAACGAAATAGAGTTCAAAAACGTTTATTTTAAATATCCCGAAACAAGCGGTAATTACATTCTTTCCGATATAAGCTTTAAAATTTCAAAAGGCGAAACTGCCGCGCTTTTGGGTTCCACGGGTTCCGGAAAAACAACGCTTGTTTCACTCATTGCAAGATATTATGATGTGTGCGACGGCGAAATACTTATAAACGGCATAAACGTAAAAGAATATACTCTTTCTTCTCTCAGAAGAAAAATCGGGTATGTTCTTCAAAAAAGCGAGCTTTTTTCCGGTAGTATTGAAGAAAATATTAAATGGGGCGACGAATCGGCAAATATTGAAGAAGTAAAAAAATGCGCCGCAATCGCTCAGGCGGACGATTTTATTTCAGGTTTTAACGAAGGCTACAATACAATCATAGGCGAAAAAGGCGCGTCGCTTTCGGGAGGTCAAAAGCAAAGAATTTCAATTGCCAGATCGATTATGAAAAAACCCGAGGTACTTATTTTTGATGACAGCACATCCGCACTTGACCTTGGGACTGAAGCAAAACTTCATGCCGCATTACGAGAAAATCTTTCCTCCACCACGGTTATTATGATTGCTCAGCGAATTGCCAGCGTGAAAAATTGCGATAAAATTTTTGTTCTCGACGGCGGAAAAATAGTAGGTTGCGGAACTCACAGCGAACTGCTTGCCGATAACGACGTCTATATAGATATTTATAATTCGCAGCTTTCAAAGGAATAAACGTTAAACGGTAAAAATAGTCACACCTTACGAAAGGAAAAAATAATGAACAATACACCTAAAAACGAAGTAAACCGAGATATACGTCAACGCGGCGGTCCGGGAGGAAGACCGGGAGGACCGCACGGCGCAATGCTTATGATGGAAAAGCCGAAAGATACTTGGGGAACTTTAAAAAAGTTAATTGCTTACATAGGAAAAAGCAAATACATTTTTTTGGGACTTCTTGCGATAATGATTATCACAACTCTCCTTAATCTTGCCGGTCCCGCTCTTCAACAACGCGCAATCGACTCGGTAACCACATATACTGCGGAAGAAGCCGCTCAAATAATCGAAAAAAATCCAAATGCAAATCCTCTTTTAAAAGTTGATTTCGATACTCTTGCAAGAACTCTTTTGCTTATGGCGGCAGTATATCTTATAAGCGCGATTTTATCGTATTTTCAAGGAATTTATTCCGCAAAGCTTTCGCAATCAACGGTACGCTCTTTAAGGCAGGATTTATTTACAAAGCTTGAAAAATTGCCGGTTAAATTTTTGGATACGCACCGTCACGGAGATATAATGAGCCGTATTACAAACGATACGGAGAATATTTCCATGACAATTTCGCAATCGATAGGCTCTTTGTTTTCCGGCGTTATCACAATTATCGGCACACTTATCATTATGTTAAGTTATAGTCCGCTTATGACTCTTGTAAGTATGGTTACAATTCCGCTTACGTTGCTTGTAACTATGAAGCTTTCAAAATTTATGCGCCGTTTTTTTAAAGAACAGCAAACTCTTTTGGGCGACCTTAACAGCGAAGTTGAAGAATCAGTAAACGGCTATAAAACGGTAATTGCTTTTGGGCGAGAAGAAAAAAACGTTCAAAAATTTGCCGATATAAGTAAACGATTAACAAAAGCAGGCATAAAAGCAAGTATTTTCGGCGGAGTTATGGGACCGCTTATGAACGTAATAGGCAACCTTGGATACCTTATTGTGGCTGCCGTTGGCGGGTATCTTGCAATAACAACGTCCGGAACCAAAGGGGCAATTACCGTCGGTATTATTCAAGCTTTTTTACTTTATTCAAAACAGTTTTCAAGACCTATAAACGAAATTGCAAATCAGTATGCTTCCATTCAAACTGCAATTGCCGGTGCGGAACGAGTTTTTGAAGTGCTGGACGCAGAACCCGAAATTGACAACGGAAAATTTGAAATTACGGAAAACAATATCAAAGGCAACTTGGAATTTAACAAACTTGTGTTTTCATATGTCCCGGGAGAACCTGTTCTTAAAGATTTCAACCTTAAGGTTAAGCCCGGACAAAAAATTGCCATCGTTGGAAAAACCGGCGCGGGCAAAACGACCGTTGCAAATCTTCTGACAAGATTTTATGAGCTTGACAGCGGAGAAATACTCCTTGACGGAAGAAATATTACGGATATTACAAAAGAAAGTTTGCGTAAAAATATAGCGGTTGTTCTTCAGGATACGGTACTTTTTTCCGACACAATAAGCAGTAATATCCGCTACGGAAACGAAAACGCAACTGACGAACAAATAAAAGAAGCCGCAAAAGACGCAAATATCGCTTCATATATAGAAAGATTGCCTGCCGGTTATGAAACGGTTTTAACCGAGGGCGGCGGAAATTTAAGTCAAGGTCAAAGGCAACTTTTATCCATTGCTCGTGCTTTTATTGCCGATCCGAAAATTCTTATTCTTGACGAAGCCACATCAAGCGTTGACACAAGAACCGAAGTGCACATTCAAAACGCTTTTGCAAAACTGCTTAAAGGAAGAACAAGTCTTATTATTGCGCACAGGCTTTCCACAATTAAGGACGCGGATATGATTATAGTTGTGAATGACGGACGTGTTGCCGAATACGGAAATCACGATTCTCTCATAGCGCAACACGGTGCTTATTATAACCTTTACAAATCGCAATATGCAGGATTTGCAACTTAATTTTTAATATATAAAACACGGCAATATCACTTGAAAAAGTATGATATTGCCGTTATCTTATATTTTTTTACTGTTTATGTTTTGCAAAATGAAAACAATTTGACTTCTTTATTCTTTAAAAGCCGACAGTTCCCCATTTTCCGTTATATTTAACCCATGCCGCGCCTTTATAGGCAGTGTTTGCATATTCATAAATGCATGGGTAATATGTTTGACCGTCTTTGCCTCGATAGCCGTATTTGCCATTTTGTTTTACAATAAAGCAATCGTTTCCGTCGCTGATTTCGTCATAAACAAAACCTATTATATGTTCAAAATTTTTGTTTATAACGCCGTATTTCATTTCAACGCTTTCCGCGGAAAAAATTTCGGAAACGCTTTGCATTTCGGTATTTTCATACATCATAATATCGGTATCGCAATTATAAAGCACTGCCGTATAAAGCTCGTTGCTTTTAAAATAATCGGTTTCCGTTATATCTGCAATTCTGAATTTTCCTTCGGAATAACCCGTTAAATATATTTTTGAACGTGTAATATCATAAACATAAATATTTCCGCCGTTTTCGGATTTTTTATATCCGCAATCCGGCATAATCGTAAGGTCGTCCGCAAGCTGAACGCTTGAATCCACATCGGTGCTTGAAAGTCCGTGTTGCGAACAATAAAAAAGTTCCGAATAATTGCCGTTACCGATTTTTTGCCCGTCAATATTTACAATTCCCGCATTTTCGCCGATTTTATATATGGAATATCCCGTTTTTCCGAAAGTTTCCAAAGAATCGTATTCGTAATTCGGATTTAATATCCATTTCGGCGTACTGTTGATTATTATATTGCTTTTAGTTGTTTCACCGTTTAATTTATTGTTTTCATCGATATTTTCGAAAGAATTGCCGTTTTCCGTATTTTCGATATTTTTATTTTCACAGCTTACAATAAGATTGAGTTTTATGCCTCGTTCGTTGCAAACGGTTCCGCTTTGCGGATTTTGCGAAATTATTGTTCCTTCGGGAACATCCGACACAACTTCCGTTTCAACGGATAAAATATATCCGTCGTTCATAAGCTTTTGCTGAAATTCGCTGTCGAGAATATTTCCGCAAAAATCGGGAATTGTTTTTGAAAACTCATTTTGAACGGTATCGTTGTTATTGTTTTTAACGGTACTTTCTTTTTTATTTGTTTTTTCAACGTTGCCGCCGTTATTGAAGCAAGAAGAGAGGACGACGGTGCATAGCAGAATCAACGCCGTTTTTTTGTTGTTTTTCAATTATTCGTCTTCCTTTCCTTTTTCGAATATTTTACAATAATATAATAGCAGATATATCTTTTTTTGTCAATCGTTTTCATAAAAAAATGTAGCTTTATTTTATTGACAAACAATTATACATATGCTATAATATGGGTAAATATACTGATAAAGTATATAAAAAAACTTAAAAAGGAGTAAGAATATGTTTGAAAATTCAAAATGGATAAACGGGAAAAAAGATTACGGAAACGCTCCAAGAGTATATTTTAAAGATTTAAATATTATTAAACCGTTGCGTAGGGCTGTTCTTCACGTTACCGCCGCAGGTATATATAATATTCT
>CAZJCI010000093.1:0-8373 GCA_964544455.1 uncultured Oscillospiraceae bacterium | reverse complement strand
AGCATACGAAAACCTTGCAGTATTCTACGGAACACTTAACGATGAACTTAAGGGTGCTAAGGGCGACGTTGCAGAAGTAAGAGTTGTTAAGAGCTACTCCAGAACTTCCACAGACGACGGCACAGTTTATACCTACGACGTATTCAATCCTGAAAAGGGTACAATCGAAACAGGTATCGACGGCGCAGATACAGATCCTTCAATCACATTTGTTAAGGGCGACATCGTAGGTCTTACAGCTAACGGCTATATCGACGACGAAGTAGAAAAAGCAGGTAACGCATTCGAAGCAGGTATGATTTACAACACCGAAGACTATGACTTTGAAGACTACGGTGGAAACAAAGCTCTTGGTTATGTTAAAGTTGCCGAATACGACAAGACAACAGGTTACCTTGAAGTTGTTGGCGACGAAAATATGTATGTAATTACAGATGAAACAGTTGTTTCCTTCTCCGATAAGTCCGAAGAAACAATTAAGGTTGTTGACGCTGATACATTCAGCTCCACATCCAAGAATTACAGACAGAACGAAGACAAGAATGAACAAATCAGAGTATTTATGACTGTTGAACTTGACGACGACGCTTCCGAAAAGGACGGCGACCAGTTCTACAACGTTCTTTATGCAATGATCGTTCGCGACTAATCGTTAAAATAAAATAATTTTGACGGACAAGTTCCCCGCGGTTTATGCCGCGGGGACTTTTTTTGCTTTTTGCGTTGAAATGTGTTGACTTTTGGTGGAATAGGTGTTAAAATGGATTAACAAAGTTTTGCGGCGTTTTTTGGAAAGGAATGTTGAAATGAACGGAATTAAAATTAAAAGGTTTTTGAGTGGTTGTTTTGCGGTTTTTTGCGCAGTTTTAAGCCCGCTTTGTTCGGCGTTGGCGGAAAACAACGGTACGGCGGCATTGCAAAGCAATTCGGGACAGATAGCCGAAAGCAAAACAAATTTAAAAGTTTGGGACGGCACGGTTGCAACGCAATATGCGGGCGGCAACGGAACGGAGGAACAGCCGTTTTTAATTTCAAACGGTTCGGAGCTTGCACTGCTTATGCGGGAAATTAATTCCGCAACAAAAGAATCGGAGCAAACCACGGAAAATTTGCATTACAGGCTTACCGCCGATATTTTGCTTAACGATGTTTCGAACTTTTCTTTGTGGGAAACTCAACCTCCGCAAAACAAGTGGACTCCCGGCGGCATTGTGTCAAACTATTTTATGAAAGGTTTTGCGGGAACGCTTGACGGCGGGAATTTCAGCGTTATTGGGTTATATGTTAATTCCGAATCGCCCTATTCGGGGCTTTTTGGGTGCGTTTACAACGGTTGCGTTAAAAACTTGAAAATTCAAAACGCATATGTTGAGGGAACTCTTTATTCGGCGGGGCTTGCGGGATATGTTAAAGCTCAAAAGAAAAATGCCGAAATTGCGGGGTGCACTGCGGAAAATTCAAAAATTTACGGCACAAACAACGTTGGCGGCATTTGCGGCTATGCGGAAGCTTTGCAAAAATGCGTATATTTTGAGAGGTGCGAAAATTCGGGCGGACAGGTTACGGCAAAAAACAACTTTGCGGGCGGTATTGTCGGCAGTGCCGCCGCATACGGAATTAAATATTCGAACGACGGAAACTATGCGGTTGAAATTAAAAATTGCGCAAATTCTTCGGCGGTGTGCGGCAATGTCGGCGTGGGCGGAATTTTCGGTTCTTCCAAGGATTTTGTTTCGGAAATAAGCGGAAAAGTTAAAATTGCAATGCTTGTTAAAAATTGCCTTAACACCGGAAACATTCTTTCGCTTTCGCAAAGCGAACATTCGGGAGGAATTGCGGGAACGGTTGGCACGGCTGAAAAAGGCGATGAAAACGTTGTTTCGGATTTTGAATGTTGTTATACGCTGAAATGCGACGAAAATGCAAAAATTTACGGTTTTTCCTCTTCTTCCACTGATTTGAAAGACTGTGCGGTTTATTCGTCGGAACAAATGACGGTTGCGGAGAATTTTAAAAATTTCGATTTTGAAAAAACGTGGAATATAATCGGCGGCGGAACTGCTCCTACTTTGCGAAAATTAGGCGATTTCAGCGGCGACGGCAACGTTTCGGCAAAGGACGTTATAAGTTCGGTTGAATATTTTATCGGTCAAAACCGTGAAGAAAACAATTTTGAAATTGTAAACGCCGATTTTAACGGCGACGGCAAAATTACTCTTTTCGATATTAACGCTCTTATGCGCTATTTTAGGGGCAAAGGAGCAACAGGCGCATAGCGGCATTTCGCAAACTGCGGTTTGCGAGCAAGGGGAATTTCGCAAACTGCGGTTTGCGACCAAAGGCGCCGCCTTTGGAAACTGCCAACTTTTTTGAAAAAAAGTTGTACAAAAAACTTTCCTTTTGGGTAGGGATTTTTTTGGTGGGTATTGTGGTAATTTTTAATTTTAGCGGCTTATTTGGGGTTTGGAATAATTAGCCGCTATTCGGTTAAACAGAAAAAATCGCCCTTATAGCCGCCCCATACAAGAAATCACAGCCCAAAACCGCCCTTACCACCGCAACCCCAAAAAATTACTACCCCAAAGGAAAAGTTTTTGTCCGACTTTTTAAAGCACCGTGTATCGGTGCTTTAAAGTTGGCGCAGGTCAAGGGCGCGTAGCCATTGTCGCACTCCGCAGAGTGCGAAACCTCGTTATCACCGTAGCAGAGTGCGAAATTCCATTGCCGCCGTTGTTTTTATTTGCAAACAGACTTGACATTTAATTTATAATATGGTATTATATTTCATATAAAAACAAAAAAGGACGGAAAAAATTTTAATGATTAAAGATTATGTTTTGGGCGATATGATTGTTCGCTATTATGTTTCGGAAGATAAGGCTCACACCGAAATGGCGCTGTTGCCGCAGGGAACTTTGGATATGCTTGAAAACGGCAGGGGCAAGGATTTTTTGGAAAAAGAAAAGGAAAACGGTTCTTTGGTTCATTTGCAGCTTTCGCACCACAACACCTCAAAATTTTCCAATTGCTATAAACTTTCGGACAGTTTGGCTCTTTTAAGGTTTAAAAATCAAACCTATTCCGAAAACGACGGAGTTAAAACCGTTGTAACGGTTTTGCAAGCGGAGGAGGGATATGGCGTAAAGCACGTTGTTTCCCATCGAAACGGTGAAAAGGGACTTGAAATTCACACCGAATTTTTTAACGTTTCGGACAGAAAATTTACGCTGGAATATTTGACAAGCGCAAGTTTGGACTGTCTTTCGCCGTTTGCGGCTTCGGACGGAGCGCACGAATGCGTTTTACATTCTTTCCGTGCGGGCTGGGCAATGGAGGGCAAGCACACGGAAAGCGATTTGGTGGACTTGTCCATGGAAAAAGCCTGGGGCGGAACTTATGAGAACATTAAATACGGCGTTGTGGGTTCTCGTCCGGTGCAGGGCTATCACCCCTATTTTGCGCTGGAGGACAGAAAAGCGGGCGTTATTTGGGGGATATATCTTGCGCATAACGCTTCTTGGCAGTGCGACCTTTCGCGCGCGAATATGAGCGTTTCGCTTTCCATGGGGCTTGCGGACGTTCAGTTCGGAGCTTGGCGCAAAGACGTTGCGCCCAACGAAACTTTTGTTTCGCCCGTTTGCTATGTTTCGACGTGTCATGGCGGCATTGCGGAACTTTCAAACCGAATTGTTTCTATGCGTAACCGAGCGGTGGACGAATACGGCGAAAAAGACGACGAATACGGCGGTTTACCCATAGTTTTTAACGAATTTATAACAACGTGGGGACATCCCACGCACAAACTGCTTGTGCAAATGGCGGATAAACTGCGCCGAATAGGTTCAAAAACAAAATATTTTGTTATGGACGCGGGGTGGTATCCGGCAAGGCACGTTGGCGATTATGATATTGTGGATTCGGAAGCTTTTCCGCAAGGACTTAAAGCATATGCGGACGATATTAAAGCAAGAGGGTTTGTTCCCGGAATATGGTTTGAATTTGAATGTACCGGCGAAAATTCAATTGCTTTCGGTAAAGAATTCGACGATATGAAGGTTAAAAAGGACGGACACGTTGTTGTTGGGCACGTTATTAACGGCAGAAGCGAAAGTTTTCTTGATATGACAAACCCAAAAGCAATTCAACGTTTGGACAAGGTGTGCATTGGTACGCTTAAAGAAAACGGATTCGGCTATTTAAAGGTGGACTATAACGCAAGCATAGGGCTTGGCTGCGACGGTTTTGAAAGCCCCGGCGAAGGCGTGCGCCGACAAACGGAAGCCACAAGGGAATATTTTAAAAAAATTAAAAAAGAAATTCCCGATATTATCATTGAAAACTGCGCTTCCGGCGGTTGCCGCTTGGAACCTTCCATGATGGACGTTTCGGCAATGAGCAGTTGTTCCGACACTCACGAGGTTTTGGAAATACCGATAGTTGCGGGCGGGCTTCATTATCTCATACCGCCTCGTCAAAGTCAGGTGTGGTGTTCGTTGCAGCGGTTTTATCCCGAAAACAGAACAAAATATATAATTGCGGGCGGATTTTTGGGACGTCTTTGCTGGTCGGGCAAGCTTTTGGAACTTTCCGACGAACAATATAAAATGATGACGGACGCTGAAAACTTATATGTAAAGGTAAGTCCGATAATAAAGCGAGGCTTCAGCTATGTTTTTGCAACGGACAGAGCGTCGTTCGGACACCCAAGCGGAACGCAGGTTGTTGCACGGTACAGCGAGGACGAAAGCAAGCTTTTGTGCGTTGTTCATTCAATGCACGAATGTAAAGATACGGAAATAGAATTGCTCGGAGAATATGAAATTGTTCAAAAGCTTTATGAGGACGAAAACATAACCGTGAACGGAAACAAGCTTGCAATAAAAAATCAGACAGACATATCCGGAAACGTAATTTATTTAAAGAAAAAATGATGTTATTATGCGAAAGAAAACGAAAAATGAAGGATATTTGGCAAAAAATGTTTGAAGCCGCAAGCGAATATCCGCCGCCGAAGCAAGTTTCTCCGTTTTTCGAAGCCTATTATGTTGTTGCGGCGTTGGAGGGCGAAAACGGGAAAATATATACCGGCTTTTGTATTGAGGGCTGCAGCGGGGTTTTGAATCTTTGCGCAGAACGTATGGCGGCGGTGGCAATGATAAACGACGGGTGTTTTGTTGTTAGGCGTATAATGGCTTTTCGCAAAAATCCACCGCAAAACGGCGACGGAACTCCGTGCGGCGCGTGCAGAGAATTTTTTATGCAATTGGCTTATGAAAACAGAAACGCCCAAATTTTGCTTGATTATCAAACCCGCTCAACCGTGACTTTGGGAGAACTTATGCCGAATTGGTGGGGCGAAAAAAGGTATGAATCCGAAACATAACCGAATATGCGCCGATTACGCTGAAAAATGCATAAATATACAAAAAGTGCGGGCAAAATTTTGCAAAAACAACTAAAATAAAATTTTTTTTTTGCAAACCCCTTGACAAATCGAAAAAAATGTGATAAAATCATCTTAGTTTTGAATAACACTTTAAATGCGATGACCAAAAACAAGTAGGAATACGGCGCAAAACGTTAAGAGAGCTGTCGGGTGGTGCAAGACAGTCGAAGCGTTTTTTCCGAATACATTTTGCGAGCAGTGCGCAGAAAGCAAGTCTTTTCCGTTCTCAAACCGGAGTATCGTAAGAGCTTGAAATAAGGCGCAACGGGTGTGCCCGTAACAGCATATGGGTATTACCGAGAGCATAACGCGTTTGCGCTCGAGTACCTGAAAAGGCTTCTTTTGCGAAAAAGAAGTAAACTGAGGTGGTACCGCGATTTATTCGCCCTCTGTATCTTTATGGGATACGGAGGGCTTTTGTTTTCCGTATAACCCGAAAATTTTGGAGGAATAATTATGAATCAGGTTCAAATTTGGACTGTTGTGGCACTTTGCGTATACGCTGCGGGAATGGCGTTCATCGGGTGCTTCAGCTTTGGAAAATCAAAAAATCTTGACGGATTTCTTATCGGTAACCGAAAAATAGGAGCGTGGGCTTCCGCTTTTGCATACGGCACAACATATTTTTCGGCGGTTGTTTTTGTGGGCTATGCCGGACAGCACGGTTGGAACACGGGTATCGGAGCGGTTTGGATAGGCGTTGGAAACGCTGTTTTGGGGTGTCTTATTTCGTGGCTGTTTTTTGCAAAGCCGGCACGAAAAATGACAAGAACTCTAAATTCGAAAACCATGCCCGAATTTTTCGAAGCAAGATACGCTTCAAAATCCATGAAAATTGTTGCCGCCGTTATTATCTTTGTTTTTCTTGTTCCCTATTCGGCGGCGGTTTATAAAGGACTCGGCTCTTTGTTTTCGGCAATATTCCCGTCGGTACCCACTTGGATTTGGATGCTTATGATTGCGGTTTTGGTTTCGATTTATCTTGTTGCCGGCGGCTATATTGCAACGTCGTATACCGACCTTGTTCAGGGAATAATTATGATTGTGGGCGTTGTTGCAATGATTGTTGCGATTTTTGTAAGACCTGAAGTCAGCGGCGGAGCGGGATTTTTTGCTAACCTGAAAGCGGTTCCCGAAGTCGGCAGGCAGCTTACAAGTCCTTTCGGCGGAAAAGCGTTCGGAGCTCTTTGCTTTAATATTATGCTTACGTCGTTCGGTACTTGGGGACTTCCTCAAATGGTTTCAAAATTTTATGCGATTAAAGACGACGGCGCAATAAAACGAGCGACAGTTATTTCCACCGCTTTTTGCGTTATTATCGGTTGCGGCGCATATCTTATAGGCTCCGCTTCTCGTTTGATATTAAGCGAACTTCCCGAAGGCGGCGTGGATTCCGTGATTCCTACCGTTCTTATGGAAACTTTGGGGAAGGGTAAATTTACGGTTGTTCTTCTTGCGATTGTTGTTGTTTTGTTGCTTTCGGCTTCAATGTCAACATTGGAAGCGGTTGTGTTGACCTCCGCTTCAGCCGTTGCGGTTGATTTTATTCCGACGGTGAAAAAGAACGTTAAGCCGGAAACGCAAATGCTTTTAACAAGAATTTTGTGCCTTGTATTTGTTGCTTGTTCGTTTATTTTTGCAACTCAGAATATTCCGATTATAGTAAACTTAATGTCTTTTTCATGGGGCGTTGTTTCCGGTTGCTTTATCGGACCGTTTATTTGGGGACTGTTTTCAAAGAAAATTACAAAAGTCGGCGCGTTTGCGGGTATGATTTCCGGACTTCTTACCGTGGGAATCGCAACGCTTGTAATAACCGTTACGCAGGGATTTTCGGTTGCGGCAAGCTATTCTCCGCAAATGGGAGTTTCGGCAATGGCTGTTTCTTTGGCGGTTGTTCCGATTGTAAGCTTGTTTACAAAAAAGTTCGATGCAAAGCACGTTGAAGCCTGCTTTGCGGAACCCAAGCAATAATATTACGGCGGTTTTGCATAAATAATTTGCCGAACCGCCTTGTTGCAAACAGCTTATCGTTAAATGAAAGGGTAGGCTGTTTATAACGAAAGATAATTAAGTATAATTCGAAAGGAATATAAATAATGCCCATTACAAAATTTTTGGAAAGAAACGCCGCAGAATTTAAAGACGAAACGGCTTTGGTGGAAATAAATCCGCAATTCGAAGCTTCCAGCAGACTTACATGGAAAGATTATTCGCTTATGCAACCCATTCCGGGAGAACCTTTCAGAAGGGAAATTACGTGGGGTGCGTTTGATAAAGCCGCCAACCGTTTTGCAAATCTTCTTTTAACAAGAGGAATAAAAAAGGGCGACCACGTTGCTATTCTTCTTATGAACTCCATTGAATGGTTGCCGATTTATTTCGGTATTCTTAAATGCGGCGCACTTGCCGTTCCGCTGAATTACAGATATACTTCCGAAGAAATAAAATACTGTCTTTCAAAAGCGGACTGTTCGGCTCTTATTTTCGGTCCGGAATTTATCGGTCGTTTGGAGGAAATTGCAGACAGGATTCCCGATGTAAAGCAAATTTTTTATGTTGGCGAAGATTGCCCCACTTTTGCGGACAGCTATCATTCATTGCTTGCATATTGCTCTTCCCGAGTGCCGGAAGTCGAAATATCCGATGAGGACGAAGCGGCAATATATTTTTCGTCCGGCACAACGGGGTTTCCCAAAGCCATAATTCATAACCACGAAAGCCTTATGCATTCCTGCAAATGCGAACAGGCGCATCACGGTCAAACCAAAGACGACGTTTTTTTGTGTATTCCGCCGCTTTATCATACGGGAGCAAAAATGCATTGGTTCGGTTCGCTAATTTCGGGTTCGAAAGCCGTATTGCTGAAAGGCACAAAACCCGAATGGATTATTAAAGCCGTTTCGGACGAAAAATGCACCATCGTA
>CAZJCI010000092.1:0-8527 GCA_964544455.1 uncultured Oscillospiraceae bacterium | reverse complement strand
CTTGATATTTCTTTTCGGATTTTATACCCATCTTCATTTTGTATGTTAAATGCTCTGTTTTTATATCAGCCCGTATCATATGTATGGAAGGCGCGGACGCCCGCAAACGAACTCCGTAGCTTCCGCCCTGCTTAACAATTTCAGGTTCTTCCAAAGTCATATCTTCAAGCGACGGAGTTACAATTCCGTAGCCGTTTTCCTTAACCTCTTTAAGTGCGGATTCAAGTTTGTCGTATTCCTTTTTTATTTCCGAAAGTTCTTGCAAACATACCATAAGTTTTTCGGCGTTGCCGATTTCAAAACCTGTTTCCTCGCTCAAAATTTCATAAAACAGTTCTTCCGGAATTTGCGCGGCAAAATGAACTCTGCCCGTGGCAAGGTCGATTGCGTCGGGATAAAGCGAAACGCCGAATTCTCCGTTGGCAATTTCCGAAAAAGCGTCTTTTGCCTGACCGACCTTGGTAATTTCTTCGGCTGTTTGGTTAATTGTCGAATAAAGCGTCCGACGCAAATTGTGTTCGAAAGGAAGAGCGTCAATCCATGCGGGAATTTTTATGCCTATTTCCCGTATGGGAAATTCCAAAAGAACCAACTCAAGGATTTTCTTTATGTCTTCTTCCGTAAGATCCGTACAGTTCACAAGCGCAACCGGAGCGTCATATTCACGTTCCAACGCAAGCGCAAGTTCCGTTGCCGAATCGCTTTCCGGAACCGCGCTGTTAAGAATAATCGCAAAAGGCTTGTCAATGGCTTTAAGTTCTTTTGCAACTCTGCGTTCCGCTTCCACATAGTTTTCTCGCGGAATTTCTCCTATGCTGCCGTCCGTTGTAACAAGTATTCCTATTGTGGAATGGTCGTTAATAACCTTCGCCGTGCCGATTTCCGCCGCTTTGTCAAACGGCAGTTCTTCGCTTGACCACGGAGTTGAAACCATTCTCGGCTTTTCGCCCTCTGTATGCCCCATTGCACCGGGAATAATATATCCCACGCAATCAATCATTTTTACTCTTAATTCCGCATTGCCGTCAAGCACTATTTTTACCGCTTCGTCCGGAACAAATTTCGGCTCGGTTGTCATTACGGTTTTACCCTGTGCGCTTTGCGGCATTTCGTCGCGTGCACGTTCCCGTTCGTCTTTGTTTTCAATATTAGGCAATACCACGGCTTCCATAAATTTTTTAATAAAAGTGGATTTTCCGGTTCTTACGGGCCCCACCACACCAATATAAATATCTCCGTTTGTTCTTGCGGTAATATCGCTGTAAATACTTGAATTTGTCATAAAATCCTCCGTAAGCTTTTAAAAACAACTTAAATATTTTTTATTTTGTATATGATTATGAATTAAAAGGAATAAATATTACAACAAAAGCAAATTTTATTCAACGAATAAACGCCGTTTTGATACGATAGAAATTTTTTGTAAAAAAATAAATTAATGGCTCCTTTTCCTTGACATTTTTACAAAAACAGGGTATACTATATGCAATGACTTTATAAAAGTCTTATAAAAACGTTCTATATCAAGCCGCACCTCGCATTTTGATAATATCATAAGCGTTTTCGGCTTGAACATATTTTTGTCCGATTAAATTATTTTGCATAAGAGGTAAAATTTTATGATAAAAATAGAATCTGCCGTTTGGCGCGAAACACGCTATGTCGCAATTGTCACACTCTTTTTCAGCGTCGCAATGCAACTGGTTTTCGCATTGCTCGGAAAATGGGACTATAAGGTTATTTTGGGAAACGCTTTTGTAGGCTTGGGCGCGGTTCTTAATTTTTTTCTTATGGGATTGTTCGTTCAAAAAGCGGTTAATCTTAAGGACGAAAAACACGCCAAAAAAACTGTCCAACTGTCCTTAACGTTGCGCTATCTTCTAATGTTTGCAATTCTTGCGGTTGCCGCATTGGCACCTTGCTTCAATACCGCCGCTTCCGTAATTTCGGTGTTTTTTCCGCGAATCGCAATAACTTTCGCACCGCTTTTCCGCAAAGATGTCGGTTCGCTCGGAGGTGAAACCAAATGAAGCAAAAGAACCTCAAATTTGTTGCGACCGATATTTTATTTATTCTTATGATGATTGTTCCGTTTATATTCGGGATTGTTCTGAAAATTCTCAATACTCCCGCAACCGACGGAATTTCGATTTCAGGCGCGCTTGTCTATTTCGAAATTCCTTTTCCCGTGCAAAATCTCACAATAACGGAAACGCAAATAAATTCTTGGCTCGTAATGCTCTCGATGTGCGGTTTGTGCCTTTTCCTAACGCACGGCATATGCGCCAAGGGCGGCTCCAAACGGCAAATAATCGCCGAATGGATAGTGGAAAATTGCGAAAAGCTTGTTCTGGAAAATATGGGAAAATATTTTATCGGCTTTGCACCGTTCATAGCGGCAATTCTCGGCTTATCCGCTTTTTCAAGCTTACTTTCGCTCTTAGGACTCTTCCCGCCGACGTCCGACGTTAACGTCACCGCAGGTTGGGCAATTTTGGTTTTCTTCCTAATAACCTATTATAAAATGAAGTGCGGGCCGGTTATGTATTTAAAAAGTTTTGCAAGCCCACCGCCAATGGCGCCGCTAAACATAATCAGCGAAATTGCAACCCCGGTTTCAATGGCGTTCCGTCATTACGGAAACGTACTTTCCGGTTCCGTCATATCAGTGCTCATAGCCGCGGGACTTCAGGGACTTTCTCAAATGATTTTGGGGCGTTTGCCGGGATTTTTGGGAGAATTTCCGTTTTTTCAAATAGGTATCCCCGCAATACTTTCGCTGTACTTCGATTTGTTCAGCGGATGCCTTCAAGCGTATATTTTCGCAATGCTCACAATGCTTTACGTTTCCGGCGGATTCGATTTTGAAGAATACGAAAAACGAAAGCAAAAAAAGAAAAATAAAACGTCAAACGTAAACAAAGGCATAAAAGCCTAAAAATAAATTAACATTTCGGAGGTAAACAAAAATGTTAGCAATCGCAATAGGTATTATTCTTGGATGTTGCGCACTGGGCGCGGGAATGGCAATGATAGCGGGCATAGGTCCCGGCATCGGTGAAGGAAACGCCGTGGCAAAGGCTTGCGAAGCCATAGGACGTCAACCCGAATGTAAAGGTTCGGTAACAACAACAATGCTGATGGGGTGCGCAATTGCCGAAACAACCGGTCTTTACGCGCTTGTCATAGCAATTCTTCTTATTTTTGTCGCGCCCGGTTCGCTTGTGGGAATCCTTATGGAAAACATCGCTCCATATATTGCCGAGGGCACAAGCATAGTCGCAATGATAGGTTGATTATAACTTAAGCAATTTTTCACCCTCCGCATAAGACGTTCGGTAAGTGCAAAAAACGCACCGTCCGTCACTGTCGGAAAACCGCTTATAAAATCAACTTTCAAACCATTCGCACTCGAAAGGAATATATTAATGAACAATTTGGAAGTAATCTCCGTTAACTTCTGGCAAATTGTAATTTCTCTGCTTAATCTTACAATTATGTTTCTGATAATAAAAAAACTGCTCTTTAAACCGGTAAAAAAAATAATATCGGAAAGACAGGCATATATCGACGGTCAATATCAAAACGCCCAAGAAGCGGAAAAATCCGCCGCCGAAAACAAAATTATGTGGGAAAATAAACTTAACGGAGCAAAAGAACAAGCAAACGCAATAATAAAGCTTGCGTCGGAAAACGCCGACCGCCGAGGCAACGAAATTGTTGCCGAAGCCAAGGAAAAAGCCCAAGGTATACTAAGTCGCGCGCAAATGGAAGCGGAACTTGAAAAGAAAAAAGCCGCCGACGAAATGAAAAAAGAAATTGCGGACGTTTCAACGCGAATTTCGGAAAAAATTCTCCAACGGGAAATTCAAACCGACGACCACAGAAAACTGATAGAGTCCTTAATAAAAGAAATCGGTGAAAACAATGACGGAAATAAGTAACGAATATGCAACTGCCGTTTTTCAACTTGCTTTGGAAAACGGTACTGAAAAAGAATACGCCAAGGCTTTGCGCACAATTTCCGAAGTTTTAAAATCCGAACCGGATTATTTGGAATTTCTTGCCTGCCCGTGTATTCCCGTAAGCCAAAGAACGCTTGCACTGCAAACGGCGTTTTCATCGCTCCCGGAGCATATAATATCTTTCGCCTCGCTTCTTTGCGAAAAAGGCAGAATACGAGAATTTGAAGAATGTTTTCAAATCTATTCAAAGCTTCTTGCGCAATGGGAAAAAAGGTGCGTTGCAAAAATTACAAGCGCAACACAGCTCACGGAAAATGAAATCAAATCGCTTGAACAAAGCCTCGGCAAATCACAAAACCGAGTTGTCACCGCGGAATGTATCGTCGATCCTTCCATTATCGGCGGACTCATAATCGAAATTGACGGAAAGATAATCGACGGAAGCGTTCGCAAAAAGCTTTCCGATTTAAAGGAAGTGATAACCAAATGAACTCCAATCCGGCAGAAATCAGCAATGTAATAAAAGAACAAATTAAAAACTATAAATCCAAAATCGAAATGAAAGAAACGGGCAACGTCATACTTGTCGGCGACGGAATCGCAAGAGTATACGGCTTGCGTTCGTGTATGTCGGGCGAACTTTTGGAATTTGAAGACGGTAGCTTTGGTTTGGCGCAAAACCTTGAAGAAGATACCGTTTCCGTGGCTCTTCTTTCAAACGATAACGATATTCGAGAAGGCACGGCGGTAAAACGCACGGGCAAAGTCCTTTCCGTTCCCGTCGGCGAAGCTCTTCTCGGAAGAGTTGTAAACGCTTTGGGAATACCGATAGACGGAAAAGGCGCATGCAAAACAACCCAAACCCGCCCCATCGAATCCGAAGCCCCGGGAATCATCGAACGAAAAAGCGTTTCCGTTCCGTTGCAAACCGGCATAAAAGCTATCGACGCAATGATACCCATCGGAAGAGGTCAGCGCGAACTTATAATAGGGGACAGACAAACAGGTAAAACCGTCATTGCAACAGATACCATAATAAATCAAAAGGGCAAAAACGTAATTTGCATCTATGTTGCAATAGGTCAAAAAGCCTCCTCGGTGGTTCAGCTTGTAAACAGCCTTACCGCCGCAGGTTCAATGGATTATACAATCGTAGTTTCCGCAACTGCGTCCGAAACCGCTCCGTTGCAATACGTCGCTCCCTATGCGGGGTGCGCTATGGCGGAATATTTCAGGGAAAAGGGGAAAGACGTCCTCATAATATACGATGACCTTTCCAAACACGCCGTTGCTTATAGAGCTCTTTCGTTGCTTATAAGAAGACCGCCCGGCAGAGAAGCTTATCCCGGCGACGTATTCTATCTTCACTCAAGATTGCTGGAACGCGCCGCATGCGTCGCCCCCGAATATGGCGGCGGTTCAATAACTGCACTGCCCATCATCGAAACCCAAGCGGGCGATGTTTCAGCATATATCCCCACAAACGTAATTTCCATAACCGACGGTCAAATATTTTTGGAAACCGAACTTTTCCATTCCGGCGTAAGACCGGCAATAAACCCCGGCATTTCCGTCAGCCGAGTTGGCGGTTCGGCACAGCTGAAAGCAATGAAAAAAGTTGCAGGTCCCCTAAAATTGCTTTATTCTCAATACAGAGAACTGCAAGGCTTCGCTCAATTCGGAAGCGATTTGGACGCCGATACAAAGGCGCGCCTTTCGCTTGGCGAAAGAATAGTGGAAGTACTCAAGCAAGGCAGAAATTCTCCCGTTCGAGCGGGCTGTCAGGTAGCAATAATTTACGCCGTAACAAACGGCTATCTTGATAACGTTGCCGTTGCCGATATAGCGGAATACGAAAAAGATTTATACCGACTTCTCGAAACCGAATATTCCGAACTTCTCCAACGAATAGAATCCAATTACTATGAAGAACAAGACGTTGAAACCCTAAAAAAAGCCCTTGAAGAAATAAAGAGGTGAATCCCCAATGGCAGATACAAAAGCTTTAAGAACAAGAATAAAAAGCGTGGATTCAACTTTGCATCTAACAAAAGCAATGGGGCTTGTGGCGGCTTCAAAAATAAAACGAGCAACGGATAATATGAACAAAGGGCGAGAATACCGCCAAGCCGTAACCCAAGCGGTTCAACTTTTGATAAACGGAAACGCTTGCGCAAAAAGTCCGTACCTAAAAAAAAGCAACGGCAATAAAACCAAAATAGTTGTAATTGCGGGCGACAGAGGGCTTGCCGGCGGCTATAACGCCAACGTTTTCCGCCTTGCAAAACAATACGAAAACGCCGAGTTTATAGGAATCGGAAAAAGAGCCTGCGAAAAATACGGTACCGAACTTCATAAAGCCGAAGATTTTTCATATTCCCATGCGCTTAAAATGTCACAAGAACTTTGCGCCGATTTCGCACAGGGTAAATACGATAAACTCGGAATAATTCAAACAAAATACGTTTCAATGATGACTCGAGAAGCGGAAATAAAATGGGTGCTTCCGCTTGAACAAAACAACACTGCGCAAAAATCTTGCGCAAGCGTGGTTTTCGAACCCGACGAACTCACAATTCTAAACCAAGCAATAGCGGAATACGTTGCGGGAATACTGATTTCAAGCGTGCGAGAAAGCTTTGCAAGCGAACTTGCCGCAAGACGTTGCGCAATGGATTCCGCTGGCAAAAACGCACAGGAAATGATAGCCGATTTAAGCTTGCAATATAACCGTGCCCGACAAGGCGCAATAACTCAGGAAATAACCGAAATAGTTGCGGGAAGCGGGCAATAATTTTCATCATTTAAAAAAGGAAACAGGTAATAAAAATGTCAAATAACGCACAGGGCATTGTTTCTCAGGTAATGGGGCCGGTTGTGGACGTACAGTTCGAACAAGGTTTCCTCCCTCCAATATTCAACGCGCTGACGGTTCCCATAGGCAAAAAAATATTAACGGTGGAAGTTTCGCAGCACATCGGCGATAACGTTGCCCGATGCATTGCAATGTCTTCCACGGACGGCTTACAGCGAGGTGCGCCCGTAACGGATACCGGCAAAGCCATAAGCGTTCCCGTCGGTCGCAAAACTCTCGGCAGAATTTTCAACGTCCTCGGCGAACCGGTCGATAATATGCCGCCGCCGCAAACACAGGAAAAATGGGATATTCACCGTGAACCTCCCGCATATGAAGAACTTTCAACTTCCACGGAAATTTTGGAAACCGGAATTAAAGTCATAGATTTAATTTGCCCGTTTTCCAAAGGCGGCAAAATCGGACTTTTCGGCGGTGCGGGCGTGGGCAAAACCGTTCTCATAATGGAACTCATAAACAACGTTGCAAAACAGCACGGCGGTCTTTCCGTCTTTACAGGCGTCGGCGAACGCACTCGCGAGGGCAACGACTTATATAACGAAATGAAAGAATCGGGAGTACTTGCAAACACTACGCTTGTATACGGTCAAATGAACGAACCGCCCGGAGCAAGAATGAGAGTGGCTCTTTCGGGGCTCACAATGGCGGAATATTTCCGAGACGCCGAAAATCAGGACGTCCTTTTGTTCATAGATAATATCTTCCGCTTTACTCAGGCAGGTTCGGAAGTTTCCGCACTTTTGGGACGTATGCCCTCCGCCGTAGGCTATCAACCCACGCTTGCCAACGAAATGGGAACTTTGCAGGAACGAATAACATCCACCAAAAAAGGCTCCATAACGTCCATTCAGGCGGTCTATGTTCCCGCCGACGATTTAACCGACCCCGCTCCCGCAACAACGTTTGCTCATTTGGACGCCACCACGGTTCTTTCCCGAAGCATAGCTTCCCAGGGAATCTATCCCGCAGTCGATCCGCTTGAATCCACCAGCCGAATCCTTTCACCCGAAATTTTGGGCGAAGAACACTACGGAGTTGCCAGGGAAGTGCAAAGAATACTTCAACGCTACAACGAACTTATGGATATAATCGCAATAATGGGTATGGACGAACTTTCCGACGAAGATAAAATTCTTGTTCAACGAGCCAGAAAAATTCAAAGATTTCTCTCCCAGCCTTTCAGCGTATCCGAAAAATTCACGGGATATGCGGGAGTATATGTTCCGCTTTCCGAAACAATTCGAGGCTTTAAAGAAATTGTCTCCGGTATGCACGACGATATACCCGAATCCGCATTTTTGTTTGCGGGCACAATTCAAGACGTAATAAACCGAGCAAAGAAAGGTTAATGCCATGAAAACCTTTAAATTAACCGTTTCATCGCCCAACGGCAACATTTTCAGCGGCAACGCAGTCAATATTTCCCTGCGGGGTTCGCTTGGCGACCTTGCCGTAATGGCGGGGCATATCCCTTTCATAACAGCCGTTGTTCCGTGCAAATGCAAAATCCAATTGGAAAACGGCGAAGAAAAAACCGCCGTAACCCAAGGCGGAATACTAACCGTAGGAAAGGACGGCGTAACTTTGCTTTCCGGAAGTTTTGAATTTACGGATTAAATTAAAATCAAAAATTAAGCGGAAACGCACGTTGCGTTTCCGTTTTTCATATTGCCCCAAAATTAATAAT
>CAZJCI010000091.1:0-8673 GCA_964544455.1 uncultured Oscillospiraceae bacterium | reverse complement strand
TATATCCGTTCCGTTAACAAAAAGTTGATAGAAACCAAGCCCGGTAATCAGAATTTCGGCTTCTTGCGGTTTTTTGGAAAAATTAACCGTTTTTCTGAAAATCGGAGCTCTTGCGTGTTTATAGAACGTTGAATATTCGGTTGTGCCGTGTACGAATTTTGTTGAAAAATTTAGCATTATAATTCCCCTTTGCAATTTCGTTAATTATTATATTGGTATAATATCACATTTTTTTCGATAAATCAAGGGGTTTTTAAATTTTTTATACTGATTTGCGCTTTTTTATTATGCAATGGAGCTATTTTAACAAGTGTTAAAGAAATTAGGTTGAATTTTAGATTTAAACGTAGTATAATTAAGAAAAAAATAAACGGAGAAATAAAATGTTGCTAAACGAAAGATTTATTGCCGCAAAGCGCAAGCTGTTTGATTTATATTATTCCAACCTTAACGAAATGCAGCGTAAAGCTGTGTTTACCACGCAAGGACCTCTTTTGATTCTTGCCGGAGCGGGAAGCGGAAAAACAACCGTGCTTGTTAACAGAATCGCTTTTATTGTTAAATACGGAAACGCATATTTCGGAAGTACGGTTAACGACGGAATAACGGAAGAATTTGTTTCGGTGCTTGAGAATTTGGCGTCTTCTTCCGAAATATCCAAAGAGGCTATAGCCGCAAATCTTGAAATGTTTGCGCTGAATCCCGCACGCCCGTGGCAGGTTTTGGCAATTACTTTTACAAATAAAGCGGCAAACGAAATGAAAGAACGCTTATCAAAAATTTTGGGTAACGACGCACTTGAAATTTGGGCGGGAACTTTTCACTCGGTTTGCGTAAGAATATTACGCCGTCATATTGAACGACTCGGCATTGATAAATCTTTTACGATATATGATACGGACGACCAAAAAAAGTTGATTTCCGCATGCCTTAAAGAACTTAACATTGACGAAAAAAATATGCCATCCAAAAGCGTGCTTTCGGCTATCGGTAGGGCTAAGGACAAACTTATAGGTTGCAAAGAATATTCGTTAAATGTTAATCAAAAAAATATACGTGAAATTACCGTTTCAAAAGTTTACAGTTTATATGAAGCGAAAAAGCTTGCGGCAAACGCATTGGATTTTGACGATATAATCCTTTACACCGTTAAGATTTTGAGCGAATTTCCCGACGTCAGAAAAACATATACGGATAAGTTTAAGTATGTTCTTGTTGATGAATATCAGGATACCAATATGGCGCAATTCGCACTGGTGAAATTACTTTGTTCCGAAGAATGTAACGTAATGGCGGTGGGAGATGACGATCAGAGTATTTATAAATTCCGCGGCGCAACAATTGAAAACATTCTTTCGTTTGACAAAAGCTTTGAAAACGCCAAAGTGATAAAGCTTGAACAAAATTATCGTTCGAAAAGTAATATTCTTGACGCCGCAAACGCTATTATTTCCAACAACAAAGGCAGAAAAGGAAAAACGCTTTGGACGGATAACGACAAAGGCGAAAAAATAGTTTTTGCAAATCTTGAAACGCAAAACGATGAAGCGAGATTTATTACCGAAAAAATCAGTCGATTAATCGAAACAAACAAATATACATATAACGATATTGTTGTTCTTTACAGAATGAATGCCATGGCAAACTCATTGGAAACGACATTTGCAAAGAGCGGTATGCCTTACCGTATTCTTGGCGGCGTTCGCTTTTATGACAGAAAAGAAATTAAAGATATTATAGCGTATTTATGCTTTATTTCAAACAGCGCCGATATGGTTCGTTTGCGCAGAATTATTAACTGCCCCCGAAGAGGTATCGGCGAATCGACGGTAAATGCAATTGAATCGGTATGCGGCGAATATGGGATAACTCCGTATGAAGCCATGAAAAACGCTTCGAAATACGGGCCGCTTTTAAAAAGTGCGCCAAAGCTGATGACTTTTTGCGATATGATTGACGATATGAGAAAAACCGCGGAAAAAGAATCGATTCCGATTTTGATTGAAAAGGTCATAGATAAAAGCGGATACAGTCAGATGCTTTTGGATATGGGCGAATCAGGTGCGGACGATCTTCAAAATATTGAAGAATTGATTTCGAATGCGGTGACTTATGCCGAAAATTCCGATTCGCCTTCGCTTTCGGGATTTCTTGAAGAAGTTGCGCTTGTTGCGGATATTGATAATTATGATAAGGACGCCGCTGCGGTCACGCTGATGACAATTCACAGTGCAAAAGGACTTGAATTTCCCGTGGTGTTTTTGCCGGGAATGGAAGAAAATATTTTCCCGGGGGTGCAATCTATGAGCGATGAAAATGAGCTTGAAGAAGAACGGCGGCTTGCTTATGTTGCCGTTACCCGTGCAAAAGAAAGGTTGTTTATTTCGCATACCCATTCAAGGCTTTTGTTCGGAAGAACTTCATATAATCAAATTTCACGTTTTGCAAGCGAAATTCCCGAATCCATTATACAATATGAAAGAAACGAAAATTCGGATTACTTTATGCACACAAGCGATTATTCTTATTATGGAGACAATGCGATTAAAAATTTTGAAAGATCGGCAAAAAACAATTATTCGTTAAAATCCGAAACCGTTAATCTTAAAGGGAAAGGCGCGGCTGTTCCGTATTCAAAAACAAACCGGGTTGCCGAAAAGATATTTGCCGTAGGAGATTACGTTGAACATTCGACTTTTGGCAAAGGATTTATTCTTTCCGCAAAATCCGTGGGAGCGGACACGTTATATGAAATTGCTTTTGACAATGTGGGAACCAAAAAAATAATGGCAAGTTACGCAAGATTGAAAGCTGTTGAAAAAAATTAACTGTCGGCAAACACGGAGGAATCGAAATGGACGCACGAAAAGGAAACATTTATGAAATATTAAACGGAAACAAACAATTCATAATACCGGTGTATCAAAGATTTTACAGTTGGGGCATTGAACAGTGCGGAAGATTGTGGAACGATATTGTTGCAATGCAAAAATCCGGAAAACAGGGGCATTTTGTTGGTTCGATTGTGAATTTTGCGGAGCAGGCTATGCCGACGGGAGTGCAAAAATATATGATAATCGACGGGCAACAACGAATGACTACTTTATCGCTTTTGTTGATTGCTTTGCGAGATTATGCTGTAAAGCATCCCGAAGACGCAACGATTAACGCAAGAAGAATTGACAATATGCTTTTAAAAAATGAATATGAAAGCGGGGAAGAGCGTTTTAAACTTCTTCTTACGGAATCGGACAGAGATGTTTTTATTGCTTTGATTGAACAAAAAACGACTCAAGTAACAAAATCCAAAATTCGAGATAACTATGATTTTTTTGTTAAATGTATTGAATCGAAAAAACTATCTCCGGCTGAAATATATGAATCTATCGGAAAACTTCAAATTGTAAATATTACATTGGAACGCACGCTTGACGACGCGCAGGCAATTTTTGAAAGCTTGAATTCAACCGGTAAAGAATTGACGGAATCGGATCTTATACGTAATTATGTTTTGATGGGATTGGAATCGGCGGAACAGAATTATGTTTACGAGCATTTATGGAGACCGATGGAACTTCTGTTTGAATATGACAAACAGGAATCCGTGATGGACAGATTTTTTAAAGATTATCTTACAATGAAACAAACTCGTATTCCGAAAGTTGATTATATCTATGAAGAGTTTAAGAAATATCACTTGAACTGCGAGTTTTCGTCGGTAAGAGAATTATGCGAGGATTTATATAAATTTGCAAAATATTATACTGATATGGTGTTTTGCAGGAGCGAAAACAATATTTTAAAATCGCTTTATAATGATATTAACAGCCTTAAAATGGAGGTTGCGTATCCGTTTTTGCTGAAAGTACAAAATGATTATGAGCGGGGCATAATAACGGTTGACGAACTTGTTGCAATAATCAAGCTGTGTATTAACTATGTTTTCAGAAGAAATATTTGCGATATACCGACAAATTCGCTGAACAAAACTTTTGCGACTTTGAAAAACGAAATTAAAAACGGAGATTATCTTAATTCGATAAAAGCATTTTTTGTTTTACGTGACGATTATAAAGTTTTTCCGAATGATGAGCAATTTGCCAAGGTTTTTGTTTCGCGCGATATTTATAATATGAGAGTAAGAAATTATATTTTAAGACATCTTGAAATGTATAACAACAAGGGAAATGTTGTTGTTGAAAATTATACCATAGAACACATAATGCCTCAAAATCGCAATCTTTCGGAAGAATGGAAAAATATGCTTGGAGAAAATTGGAAACAAGTTCAAGAAACGTACCTACATACAATAGGCAATTTGACTTTAACGGCATATAATTCCGAAATGAGCGACAGACCGTTTGAGGAAAAAATGAATATGGTCGGAGGTTTTAAGCAAAGCGCATTAAGGTTAAACGGGTATATTGTTATGCAAACGGAATGGAACGAAGCAAAAATAAAAGAACGTGCAAGCAAATTGACGGATATTGCTTTGAAAATATGGGAATATCCTAAAATTTCGCAAGAAGAATTATTGCCGTACCTTGAACCTAAAAACAAAGAAGAAAAATATAATATTGAAACATATAATACCAACGATATTACAAAAAAACTGTTTGAGGTTTTGGACAGAAGAATTTGTAATTTATCCACGTGTGTTAAAAGAGAGTTTAAAAAGCTTTATGTTGCATATAAACTTGATACTAATTTTGCAGATATAGTTTTTCAGGAAAAACGTTTGCGTATATCGGTAAATATGAAATTTGCAGATGTAATCGACCGATATGATATATGCAGAGATGTAAGCAACAAAGGGCGTTGGGGGAACGGAGATGTGGAATTTTTCTTTGAAGATACCGCCGAAATTGAAAAAGCAATGGAAATTATAGAGCAATCGTTTAATTTGCATATGGATATGTAGAAAGCGGAATACTGCTTTGCATTGTTTTTGCTGTAAAATGGAGTAAAGGCAATTTTTGAAAGAATTTATGATATGAAATTTATTTAAAATCAAAGAAAGGAATTGGTTTATATGAGTTTGCAGGAACTTGATAAAACGGGAAAAAAACTTGGATTCGGTTGTATGCGGCTTCCGATGAAAGACGGAGAAATAGACAATGAAGAATTTTGCGCAATGATTGACGCATTTATTGAAAACGGTTTTAATTATTTTGACACGGCAAGAGGCTATCATAACGGTAAAAGCGAAATTGCGCTTGGAGAATGTCTTGCAAAACGTTATCTGCGAGAAAAATTTATTCTTACAAATAAATTGTCGTCCAACTTTTTTAAAACCGAAGAGGATATATTACCGTATTTTTACAGTCAGTTGGAAACGTGCGGAGTTGAATATTTTGATTTTTATCTTATGCATGCTCAAGACGCAAAAAATTTTGAAAAATATAAAAAATGCAATGCATATGAAACTGCGCTGAAACTTAAAGAAGCCGGAAAAATTTCTCATTTTGGAATATCTTTTCACGATAAAGCGGAAGTTTTGGACAGAATTTTAACAGAATATCCGCAGATTGAAGTTGTTCAAATTCAATTTAATTATGCGGATTATGATGATCCAACAGTTGAATCTCGCAAATGCTATGAGGTTTGCCGTAAACACAGAAAGCCTGTTTTTGTTATGGAGCCCGTGAAAGGCGGAAGTCTTGTTAATCTTCCGAATAACGCAAAAAAGATATTGGAAGATTTAAAAGGAGGCAGCGTTGCAAGCTATGCAATAAGATTTGCGGCGAGTTTTGAAGGCGTTGCAATGGTTCTTTCGGGAATGGGCAATATGCAAATGCTGAACGATAATATGAGTTATATGAAAGATTTTAAGCCGCTTGACGAAAAAGAATCGGCGGCAATTGAATCTGTGCGGAAAATATTTAAGGAACAAAATCTCATTCCGTGTACGGAATGTCGTTATTGCACATCGGAATGTCCCGCAAATATTCCCATACCGAATATTTTAGCTTGTCTTAACGGAAAAAATCAATGGAAAAATTGGATTTACGAATATTATTACGATGTACATACGGCAAATTGCGGAAAAGCAAGCGATTGTTTGAAATGCGGCAAGTGCGAAAATATTTGTCCGCAACATTTGGAAATAAGAAAATACTTGAAAGACGCCGTTGACGCATTCGAAAAAGAATAATAAAATATTTGTGCACATTTAAATTTTTTTGAAAAATAAACCTTCCTATGAATTTCTGCATAGGAAGGTTTGCTTTATTCCGCATATGTTGCTTGAACGGTAAGTTTTACGTATTCGCTTTCCAATTTTTCAATGTTGTTAATATTGTTAAGATAGTGCGAATACCAAGATTTTTGGCTTTCCTGGTTTTCGGCTTGAGCTTTTTCCAAACGGGCTTTGGCTTCGTTAATACGTTCCGCAAGGCTTGCGGTATTTTTCATTCGCAAATCGTGGAAAAAGCAATATTCAACAAGACGTAATTCGGTTAAACAATTTTCGATTTTCGCTCTTTCGGAAAGCGTTTTGCAAATTGAAAGTTCGCTGTTTGCGTTTGTTGCATACTTTCCGTTAAAAACGGTTTTAGACCATATTTGAGCCATTAATCTGTAACCTCTTTGGTTGGGGTGCACTCTGTCGTCGTTAAAAATTTTTTCGGTTGACATATATTTTTTCATTTCTCCGTTAAAATCGACAACGGGAATGTTGCGTTCTTTGGCAAAAGAAAAAATAAAATCGGTGGCTTTATCAAGTGGGGCTGACAAATCTTTTTCCATTTCGCCGCAAGTTACGTTGTCAAACGGAACCGGGGTACATAAAATAAGCGTTGAACCGCTTTTTTGTACTGTATCCGAAATTATTTTTATTGAATCACAAAACTTTTCAAAATGTTCTTTTGCTTCAAGCCGTTCTTTTTCAAGCTGACCGTCAACTCTTTGTTTGTTATAATAGTATCCGCAGTTATTATCGTTTACTCCGAACATAACAGAAACCAAATCGGGATTATAATTCATACAGGTGGAATAAATTCTGTCGGTTGCAAATGCCGCAGTATCGCCCGGAACTCCGCAATTATAAAAACGTAAGCCGTCGAAGCGAGCTTTTTCGAAAATTTCCGTTTCCCAACTGCCGTTTGCGGTTATGCTGTCGCCAAGAAAACAAATTGTTTTATTCATTTTTTGCCTCCGAGTTATAAATCAAAATGAAATATATAGGATAGTATATCACAAGATTATGAATATTTAAACCGCCTTTATGCTAAATCTTATTTGACTTTGAAAAAGCACGTGGAGATATTCCGTATTTCTTTTTAAATAATCGGCTGAAATAATATATATCGGAAAAACCGCAAGTTTCGGCTGTTTCGGTTATTGAAAGGTTTGTTTCTCGCAAAAGTTTTGCGGATTTTAAAAGTTTTATTTCGATGGCATATTGCAAAGGAGTTGTTCCGAATTTTGTTTTAAATAAAGTTCGAAAGTATTTTTGACTTATATTTTTTAAAATCGGTATATTATCGATTTTGAAATCTGAATCGCAACAATGGCTTGCAATATAGTTTTCGGCATTTAGCACAAGTGTGCGATTGCTGTTGGAAAGATAACAGTTTTTGCCGTTTTTAAAAAGTATTCCAAACAGTTCATAAAGAATTGAGGCGGCAAAATATTCGTTGCTTTCGTATGAAAGATTTTTGAAGTTTTGAATTTTTATAAAAAGATTTTTGATATGAGGTAATTTTGCGCAATCGACGGTCTGAGTGGGAATATCAAGTTCGCTTTCGAATGCGACGCATACCGATGTGCCCGTCAGTTGTTTTTTTACGTAATAAGAGTCTTTTCCGTTGATAAAGAAAAGTGTGTTGGCGCATACGCTGAGTAATCGACCGTTTTTTCCGTTGATATAATGATCGTAAGAACCGTCCAACTGATATGACATTATGTGCTGTTTTCTGGGAGCTCTTGAAGAAAATTCGTTTCTGTCGGTACTGTATAAGTAAATTCTGTTAATGCTTTTTATGCAAATCATTTTTTATACCTCCGTACATATTCTAACATTTACTGTTGTAAAAGTCAAGTATTTTGTTCCGTTTTGTGCAAAAAAATACTTTAGTGCATTTATTTGCGGCGGTTGTGATGATATACTGTAAAAAAATAAAGGAGATAGGTTATGGATTATACAAAAATAAGAAAGCAAATGTCGGATTTTAATAAAAGCGATTTATATGAAATTGTTGAAAAACATAAAGAAAGCGTTTTTGGAGAAATGGATGAATTTGAAAAAGCCAATCCCGAATTATCCTCATATAAGCTGAAGTCGCAAATGTATAGAGTTCTTGCAAAAAATGCCGAACCGTATATTTTTGAGGATGTTCCGTTTTTTTGGGAGTCGGGGCTTCTTATTGCGCCGGTGGACGGAAAAATTTACGCCAAAGGAATAATTCAGCCCAACGCATGGTTATATCTTAAAAGAAAGCATATTTTTAAGGACGAAACGCCTGAATTTTATGATGTTTATCGTCAAAATAAAAGCGACTGTTTGTATAATCAAAACGGAGATTATACGGATTTGCAACATGCCGGTATTCCTTTTGAAAAACTGTTTTCCACAGGTCTTTGCGGTATACAGCAAGAACTTGAAAATGCGCTTAATCGTTGCCGAACGGAAAAAGAGCGGGAATTTGTTGAATGTGCGCTGGAGGGAGTTTT
>CAZJCI010000090.1:0-8888 GCA_964544455.1 uncultured Oscillospiraceae bacterium | reverse complement strand
GGCGAGCTGACACCCGGGGACGGCGCGGAAAGAACCGCTCATGCTTCCACAGCGTTTTTGACATATGACGGAATACCGATTCAGGCGGCTTGTTATAATATAGACGGAAACAACTATTTCAAACTCCGTGATGTTACCGACGCGCTGGATTGCCGTGTGGAGTGGGATAGCAGAAATCAACTGATAAAGGTTTATACATCGCTTCCGGCATATGTCGATCCGAATGAGCCTGTAGGATAATAATAACAAAATCAAAATAATGAAAGGATTAGAAAAATGAAAAAGATTTTAGCATCTTTAATTTCTGTTGCGCTTATATTTTCTGTAGTCGATGCGAATGTGTTTTGTGCAAAGGTATATGCGTTCACAATAGTGAGCGACGCGCAAACCGCTATGGAGAAAAATCAAGAGAATGTGTTGGCGGCTCTTGAAACGATGGAAGCAAGCAATGACATAACCAAAGATGAACTGCAATCATGGATTATGGCGCAATGTGAGTATTCATCGGATAAAATGTACGGAGCCGGCGTTATGGTGGAAAATTTCAGACTTACACGTGCAACGGATGATAAGGCGGGATTCTTTACGGCGGACGTTTTGATTTACCAAGATGACGGCGAGGTTGGATTCGAAATCAGAAAAGAAATCCCGGCTATCGGCGGAGATAAGAATAGCGGTACGGAAACGTCAGACGACGAGAGCAAGAACACTGCCGACAATGAAAGAGGTTCGAACGAATATGACCAAATCGTTGATAAACCGACAAGTGCAGAGGCAAAAAAGAATATCGAGGCGGCTTCAAAGGCAATCAACGCCGCAATATATGATTTTGAAGTTTCAAACGATACGACAAAAGAAGATATTCTTAAAATGGCAAAGACCGCAATTTCGGAGCAAAGCAAAGTTAGCGTTTCTCTAAGCAGTTCCGATTTTACAATAGTAAAGGCAAGCACAACTCTGAACGGAACGCTTTCGGCAACTCTTGCTTTGACATGCGGTGCGGAAACAAAGCGAATCCCCGTCGCAAAAACAATACAGCCGGTTGTAACGGAAAATTCAATCAAAATAGATGAGGACAAATATGCAATCAGCAAGGCGCTGAGCAATGTGGTATATTCAAATAAAGTGACAAAAGAGAGCCTTTTAAAGGTTGCCGAAAGTGCCGTAAAAAACGGCTCAAAAATTTCGTGGAAGGATAACTTCTACAAAAAAGATGCAACATTTGAAGAAGAAGGCATTGTTTTCGGAGATCTTTTGGTGACGCGCGGTGAAGAAAAACGCGAAGTGAGCGCAAACAAAAAAATACCCATGCTGATACGCAAAATGCCAAGCGACAAAATTTCGGTTAATAAAGAAGAATGGGAAATTTTGCGCATGGTTAACGTTGAAAGAGCAAAAGAAGGTCGCTCGCTTCTTACAATGGTGGCTCAGTTGCAAACGGCGTGTAACATACGTGAAAAAGAAGTTTTGGAAGTAATTTCTCACACAAGACCGGACGGTTCGAAATGTTACACTGCAATTACCGATTTTAATTATACGACTGCGGGTGAAAATATATATCATTGCCCGTCAATTTCAACAATCGTGCCTGCCGAAAAGGCAATGAAGGCATGGATGAACAGCACAGAACACCGTGCAAATATATTAAAGGACAGATATGTCTATATCGGCGTCGGTTCTTATGAAAAAAATCGGGACGGTTCGGCGATTCAGCTTTTTACGGGGTATGCAAACCCGATAACGGAAATAACAACTTCATCGGGTTCGACAAATTTTGAAGATGAAGAAGCAATGCAAAAAGAATATTTGATTTGCACCACGAGTGACGGCGTTGTTTCGTATATGCCGCTTGACGTTTCGTATATGCAAAAAAGCGGTAACAGCTACACACTCAATATGTACTCAGCAAATCCGATAACATTAACAGTCAGTGGAGAGAAAACAGCCGATACAGAAGAGGAAAACAGCAATTCACAGAAATCGAATACTATGTTTGCTGACGTTAAACCGGGTGAGTATTATGAAAGTGCTGTGAAGTGGGCAGTTGACAATAAAATAACAACAGGGACATCAAGCACCACCTTTTCACCCAATGATACCTGCACACGAGCACAGATTATAACATTCCTGTGGCGTGCGGTCGGTTCGCCGAAAGCTTCTTTCGATAATCCGTTTGTCGATGTTAAAGAAACCGATTACTACTACGATGCGGCAATTTGGGCGAGCGAAAAAAGTATGGTAAGCGGCGAAATATTTGCGGCAGATACACCGTGCACAAGGGCGTCTACTGTGATATATTTGTGGCAGAACGCCGGAGCACCCCAAACAAAGATATCAGACAAATTCAGCGATTTATCTGCAACGGCAGACTGCGCCGTAGCTGTTGCATGGGCAATAGAAAACGGTGTGACAAGCGGAACCGGCGATACAACGTTTTCGCCTGAAACAATTTGCACAAGAGGGCAGATTGTAACATTTTTGAAAAGAGCAATTCAAAAATAAAATACTGTTCAAAAATAAAACACCGAGTAAAGTAATTCTCTTTGCTCGGTGTATGTTATATTTTGCAGAATCGGAAAAACTATTGTTCCATAAAATCTTTTATAGTAATAATTTATAAAAAAACTGTATAGAATTACGTTTCCCACTTTGTTTGAAAGTTGCCGTTAAGACTATTTTTCGCTATTTGCATTTTTTATTGGGCGGGTTGAAATTTGGATTTTTCACTTTTGCTCCAATAAATCGTCAACATCAACAACAAAACTTAATATTGAATAGTAACTTCGGCTACGGTTTTCTCAAAAGGTGTTTTTACTTTATAAAAGTTTCCGTTTTTAAAAATAACAACGCTCTTACCGTTAACAAGAACATTTTTAACCGTTCTTTCACTGTAAAACTCAAATTCGCCTTTCTCACGTAGCGTAAAACCGTTCGGAGTAATATTATTTGCGGTTATTTCTCCAATGAATTTTTCACAAAGTCCAAGGTATGCAAATCCGTCTGTAATCGGAATGTACGTATAAAGTCTGAAATCATCTTGATTTTTTAGTTCGGAAACATATAAGTAATTATCGTTTTTGCTTACAACGCTACGATTGCCGCTAAAATGTTCTTTCACAACATATTTGTCCGAAACACTTTCCGCATACATCTGGTCAAGACTTAATGAAAGCGAAACGGGTTTATTATCTTTGTTAATATCAAATGCGGCGATATAATATGTATTGCCGGTTTTGGAAAAAATTTTAAACGCTTTGTCGGATTCTTCGGGATTGACTGTAAGACAGTCCGCAGTCGGCATTCCGGGAATATCGCATCGCAAAATACGCCCGTCATAAAGACATAACGGTTTTAAAACTTCCGCATTTGAACGGTTTGCGGTATCCGAAACATAAATAGGACCTCCGCTGACAGCACGTACAACCGAATTTTTAATTCCCTGACTGTCGTCTGTCCACCACATATCCCAATCGCACCAAATCAATTGACCTTGATAGAATGAGTTATATGAACATTGCAAAATGTGATTGGTAAACCAGGCTCTGTTTTCCGGTTGAAAATCTCCCGAACAACGAGATATTGCTGTGCGAGGTCTGTTCCAAATATTCTCCTGTCCCATTCCCATACAGTTAATAAGGTCACCGTTAAAATGCTCATAAAGAGATTTTTCAATTCCGTAATGCATATTCCGTGCAATTTCACCAACGGGCGCAAGTCCTTTATACCATGACGAAATGCAGGATTGATTGTCAACTTTCATAAACTTTGCGCCGCATTCCTTAAGGAATGAATGAAAAGCATTGAAAAATCCGTAAAACTGCTCTTTTTCAATTCCCGGAACATATCTGACAGAACCTTCTATATCTCGAGGAATAAAGAATTCGGGATTATTTTTATATATTTCACCGTTCGGAGTAACACCTTTCCAATAGCCGGTTGTGGGATGCCACATACCTGTGGTAATGTTAAAATTGTCTTTCATTTTATCAATGCAGTATTTCAAACTGTGCGGGAACCTTTCGGGAGCAGCTTCAAAAGAATCAAGAGCCGAAGAATGCATCAGTTTAAACATTTCGCCGCCGTTTGAATATTTCTTCCCGACAAAATTCTTTACATCGCCCCACATATCGTCAAATATTGCCCATTTTACCGGAATATCCTTATCGGAAAATTCTTGACATTTTGAAATCATATCCGTTTCGGTAACTCTTATTTGGAAAGCGTCCCAACTGCACCAACCAAGATATTCGAAAATTTCCGGATAAGGTCTGTTTTCACGCATATTTATATAGTTGCCAAGAAGATTAACAGCATATTCGGTAAGGTCGTGAACAAGTTTATACGGATTATTTCCGCTTCCGTATACAAAGCAAAGCGTGTCGATAGTCGAAAGCTTATCATACCATGAAAAAACTTTGGCATAGCATCCGCTGTCGTCTCCTTCAATGACGGTTTTATATTTATCTCCGCAAACAGGCAAAACCGCCGTAAAACTGCCATCCTTGTTTTTCATAAGAAGAAGTTGAGTGTCATGAGGATTTTCTTTCAAATCCGTACCGAAACTTGGTTTACACCAATATGGTGAGTAGCGGTTGACGGAAACAAACGATTCTGCTTCTTTAGGCTGTTCGATTTTTATTGCAACCGCAAGTTCGGCGTTAAAGTATTTTTCACCTGCGTCAGCTTTTGCGTATACTGCGCCAAATCCGTTTTTTTCCTTAAAATTTAATTTTACGGCGTCATATTGTTCGCTGTCGGTACCTAAAAAGCCTTTGACGGAGAAATATGTTTTATCCATAATTCAAAATCCTTTCGTGTAAATAAAAATATTCGCAGATATGCTTGATTTTAACCAAACAAATATCTCACATATATATTTTAACATATTTTCGTAAAATTGCAAGTACTAAATTATTTTTTTTACATATTTTTCTTAAAAAACAACAAATATTTTTCTAAATTGCTTGACAACCGAAAAATAATATGTTAAAATTACGCATAGTTTGGTATTTATCAATATAATTACTTTTTGGAGGTAAATAAAATGAGCAATATAACAGAAAGAATAAAAATAGGAGAACGCGAATTGATTTGTGCGGATGAAAATATGCCGTTGACTTTGGACGGTACGTTTGTTCCGCTGAAAAACGCTGACGGTACGTGGAGTTTTTTAACCTGCGATTTGGGAAAGAAACCGTATTTTCATAAATTTATCGGTACACCGGAAAATATTTTTCAAAAACACGGATATTACAATATGGATTTTAACGGAGTATGCAATATGTGGCCAAGCGGCATTTGGCCGTGGAGCGCATACAAATGCGACGACGGAATGATTTTCTGTTTTTGCCACCGAGAATTGCTTTCAAGAACAGACCCTTTTTTCCGCAATTTTTTCCTGTGCGGTATTGCCGTTTCATATGATAACGGCGAAAATTGGAAATATATCGGCGATATTCTTTCAACGCCCAGAAACGGTTCAAACAAAGAAGTTGGAAATATGGGCGGAATTTCCCTGTATATAAAAGATGATTATATTTATGTTTATTTTAACGACCATAACGCCGAAGGCACAAGAAAACTTATTTCTGCCGCCAGAATGAACCTTTCGGAAACAATTGACGCCGTTAAAAACGAAAAGTTGCCAACTGTAAAAAAATACAGCGGAAACGGCGTTTGGAACACCGATCCCATTAACGAAACAGGTGCGAATATACTTCCCGAAATCGGCGTACAACCGGATTCGCACGGTAAAGGCGTATATTGCAAGCCGCTTGACAGATTTCTTTTGGCTCTTCAAACGCACAGTGAGGGAAAGCTTGTTGTATATATGTCGCAGGACGGAGAACATTTTGACGAATACTTTATAGTGGATGAAACAGGCGCAAACGACCTTATGCAACCGTATTCTTTCTTTATTTCAACAGACGGAGATTGCACCGACGATATGAGCGAAGTGGGAAAGGAATTTTATATTTATTTTCCGCATAAAGGTTGCTCTGCCGATAAGCCGTATAGTTATGACGAATTTTACAGACGTAAAATAACAATTGAATAAAAAAGTGCGGTACGCTTCATTTTCGGCGTACCGCATTTATAATATTTTATTTTGCGATTATATAGCCTTTTTTTGCAAGCAGTTCGGCAATAAGAACTGCACCTCCCGCAGCACCGCGGAGAGTATTGTGAGACATTCCCACAAACTTATAATCAAAAATAACGTCTTCGCGAAGTCTTCCGGCAGTAATTCCCATTCCGCCGTAAATTTCACGTTCGTCTTTAATTTGCGGTCTGTTATCTTCTTCGAAGTATGTAATAAACTGTTTGGGTGCACTCGGTAAATTGAGTTCCTGAGCTTCTCCCTTATAATTTTTCCAATCTTCCAGAATTTGTTCTTTTGACGGTTTATTTTTGAATTTTATAAATACAGCCGCTGTATGACCGTTTGTCACGGGAACACGGTAGCATTGTGCGGATATTGTAATACCATCGCATTTAACAATTTCTCCGTTTTCAACTTTTCCCCAAAGCTTTAACGGCTCTTGTTCCGATTTTTCTTCTTCGCCGCCAATATACGGAATAAGATTATCAATCATTTCGGGCCATTCTTTAAAAGTTTTGCCCGCACCTGAAATTGCTTGATAAGTTGTGACAATAACTTTTTCAATTCCGTATTTCAAAAGCGGTGTAAGCATAGGGACATAACTTTGAATAGAACAATTCGGTTTTACGGCAATAAATCCGTTTTTAGTGCCAAGCCGTTTTTTCTGCGCCGCTATTACCTCAAGATGTTCGGGGTTAATTTCGGGAACAACCATAGGAACATCGGGAGTCCAACGGTGTGCGGAATTGTTGGATACAACCGGAGTTTCTCTTTTTGCGTAAGCTTCTTCAAGAGCCTTTATTTCGTCTTTTTTCATATCTACCGCGCAAAATGTAAAATCGCACATTTCGCAAATTTTATCAATGTCCGATGTTGCATCATATACCTGCATTTTTGCAACTTTTTCGGGCATTGGAATATCAAGTTTCCATCTTCCGCCAAGTGCTTCTTCATAAGATTTTCCGGCACTTCTTGCACTTGCCGCAAGTACTGTTATTTCAAACATCGGATGTTCCGCAAGCAGAGTGATAAATCTTTGACCGACCATTCCGGTTGCACCGATGATACCAACTTTCAATTTTGCCATTGTTAAACTTCTCCTTATACAGATAATATATTACCACTTAATATTATATTAGAAAATCGGTGTTTTGTCAATATGTAATTTAAAACAAACTGAAAAAGCGTAAAAAAGATTTTTTGAGTTAAAAATAACAATATTTTGCATCTTTTATGATATTATACTTCTTTTATAAAAAATTGAATTGTATAAAATATAATACAAAAAAACAACACTTGCAGAGTAAATTATAAAAAAACATAATTTTTTTAATTATAAAAATTGTTAATTGCAAATACTTGAAATTTTCGCAGTAATGTGATAAAATACAGTTATAAAGCAAAACGAGGAAATAAATATGAACGGAATAATAAATGTATATAAACCGAGCGGGATTACGAGTCACGATGTTGTACATAAAATCAGAAAGCTTAGCGGTATAAAAAGAGTCGGTCATGCAGGAACTTTAGATCCAATGGCAACAGGCGTTTTACCAATACTCGTTGGGAATGCCTGTTCTGCTCAAGATTATATTATGGAACATACCAAAACATATGTTGCGGGAATAAGATTCGGAATTGTTACCGATACAGGCGATATTACCGGAAATATTCTGAAAACAAGCGCAATGATTCCCGTTTCGGAAAAAATAATAAATGTCGGCGAATCTTTTATCGGAGAAATGTTGCAATTACCGCCAATGTACAGTGCAGTTAAATTTCAGGGCAAAAAGCTTTACGAATATGCGCGAGAAGGAAAAAATATCGAAAGAAACGCAAGGAAGATAACCGTATACAGCTCAAAAATGCTTTCTACGGACGGTAAAGCAGATTATTATTTTGAATTTTCCGTATCAAAAGGAACATATATAAGAACGCTCGCGGAGGATATAGGAAATAAGCTTGAATGCGGCGCAACGCTTTTTTCACTTGAAAGAACCGTTTGCGGAGAATTCAATTCGGAAAATTCGCATACGTTGGAAGAAATTTTTGACAACTATGAAAGAATTGGAATTGATTCGCTACAAAAAATAATGCTTCCGACCGAAAATTCTTTTTTGAATTTTCCGATTATAAAACTTCCAAAGTTTTATGCAAAGCTTTGCAAAAACGGTTTGGAAATTTATCTTTCAAAATTAGGAATACTCAATATGAATGTTGGTGAAACGGTAAGGCTTTATGATGCCGAAAACAATTTTTTTGCAATAGGAAAAATAGGCGAATATTCGAACGGCGTTGCAGTTAAGGCTGTAATCCGATTCGATACCGAAAGAAAATAGTTAATAAATATCGTTTTTGAAAATAATCAAACTAATTATATCATTTTTTAATAATATTTCCCGCAAATTTCATTTTTAACATTTATATGTTGAAAACTGCGGTTCTTTGATGTATAATGTATAATATACTATATACGTTTATGGGGTAATTAGTAATATGGATGACAACAAGAAAAAACTGATTGAAATTAAATTGAAAAATACCGCTCAGGCACTCGAAAAAAATAATTTTACCGCTTACTGTGCAAATACCAAACAAGAAGCAATAACCGTTTTAAAAACTCTTTTAAATAAAGGTGAAAGCGTTGGAGTCGGCGGTTCGGTAACTTTAAACGAACTTAATGTTCTCGATTTTTTAAGATGCGGAGAGTTCGATTTTTACGACAGATACGCACCACAGCTTTCAAAAGAGGAGACCGTTGAAATAATGCGTCAATCGCTTCTTG
>CAZJCI010000089.1:0-8943 GCA_964544455.1 uncultured Oscillospiraceae bacterium | reverse complement strand
TTTCAGGTGTTCAGCCAAGCGGTATTCTTACGCTGGGGAACTATTTGGGAGCTATTAAGAATTGGGTAAGTTTGCAGGATGATTACGACTGTCTTTATTGCGTTGTGGATCTTCATGCAATTACGGTTCGTCAGGTTGCCGCCGATTTGAGAAGAAGAACATTAGAAGGACTTGCGCTTTATATCGCTTGCGGAATCGACCCGCAAAAAAGCACTTTGTTTGTTCAAAGCCACGTTCCGGCGCATGCGGAACTTAACTGGGTTTTGGGGTGCAACACAATGTTCGGAGAACTTTCGAGAATGACTCAGTTTAAGGACAAATCGGCAAAACATTCGGATAACGTTAATGCGGGGCTTTTTACATATCCGGTTCTTATGGCGGCGGATATTTTGCTTTACGGTACGCACGTTGTTCCGGTTGGAATCGACCAAAAACAGCATCTTGAACTTGCAAGAGATATTGCTCAACGTTTTAACGGAATTTACGGCGAAACATTTGCGGTTCCGGAGCCTTATATTCCGAAAACCGGAATGAAGATTAATTCGCTTGCCGATCCCGCAAAAAAAATGAGCAAATCCGACTCAAACGAAAATTCTTATATTGCGATTATCGAATCCAGAGATATGACAATTAAGAAAATTAAGCGTGCCGTTACGGATTCGGAAAGCAGCGTTCGTTACGCCGAGGGCAAGGACGGAATTAACAATCTTATGAATATATACTCTTCTTTTACGGGAAAAGACTATGCCGAAATAGAAAAAGAATTTGACGGCAAAGGCTACGGAGATTTTAAAGCCGCCGTAGGCGAAACCGTTGCGGACGGCTTGCAACCGATAAGAGAAAAATATGCGGAAATAGTTAAGGATAAAGCATACCTTGAAGATATTATGAAAAACGGACGTGACAAGGCAACTTATCTTGCAAGAAAAACGTTGTCCAAGGTATATCGCAAGGTTGGTTTTTACACCGTTAAATAGGATTTTTCGGCAATAAATTCACTGCAATGAGAAAGGATTTATAAATATGTTTACCGAATCAAGCGTGGTTACGCTTATTATTGCTATTCTGTGCGCATTTTTGATTACATTTACAACCACTCCGATTGCAAGAGTTCTTGCTTTTAAGGTTGGGGCTATCGACGTTCCGAAGGACAATCGCAGAATGCACAAAAAGCCCATTCCGAGAATGGGCGGTCTTGCGATTTTTTTGGGATTTGCAATTACGACAATAATTTTTCTTGAACCGTCAAAAGAAATTATCGGTATGCTTTTGGGTGCGTTATTGCTTGTTATTGTGGGAATATTTGACGATATTTATTCTTTGCCGGCACTTTTAAAACTTTTTTTACAGATAATTTCTTCCGCTATTGCCGTTTTGTTCGGTAATGTTATAGAGGGCGTAACGGTTTTTGGAAACTATATTGATTTCGGTGTTTTTTCTGTTCCGATTTCGATTCTTTGGATTACCGCGCTTATAAATGCTGTGAACCTTATTGACGGACTTGACGGACTTTCCTGCGGCGTTTCGGCAATATCTTCCATTTCTTTGTTGCTTTCCGCTTTTTTCCTTCCGGAACCTTCTTTGTCGATTGTTCTTCTTATTGCTTCGCTTGCTGGTTCGTGTATCGGTTTTCTTCCCTTTAACTTTAATCCCGCAAGTATTTTTATGGGCGATACGGGCGCAATGTTTTTGGGATATTCGCTTGCCATTATTTCCATTCAGGGATTCTTTAAAATAAACGCTCTTTTATCGTTTTGGATTCCGTTTCTTGTTTTTGCTTTGCCGATTAGCGATACTTTTTTTGCGTTTGCAAGAAGAATTCTTCAGGGAAAAAGTCCGTTTTCGGCTGACAGAGGACACATTCATCACAACCTTATAGATATGGGATTTTCGCAAAAACAATCGGTTATGATTCTTTATTCAATTTGCGGTATTCTCGGCGTTTCCGCAGTGTTGTTTGCTATGGACAAACCGGTTGAGGGCGTTTCGGTAATACTTATAGCGTTGGTAATTTATTTGCTGAACTGGATTTTTGTAAATAAAAATTCCGAAACAAGAGAGCATATGGGAATGGGACTTGAAGTTCACGCAGATATTGCCGAAAACGACAAAACGAAAGAATGTCAATTGTCAAAGGACGAAAAATCCGAGAATAAATAATGACGCAAAAAACGAAATATATATGAATCCATACAAAAATTTACTGCTTTGCCGCATATAATTTTTTGAATTACTTTAAAAATTAACGGTACGGCGGAAAGGAACGGTTACGACAATATGAAGAAAATTAAAGTTATGCCGATTTTCGGCACACGTCCGGACGCAATAAAAATGTGCCCGCTTATTCACGAACTGAGAAAACACGATGATATTGAAACGGTTGTATGCGTTACGGGGCAGCACAGGGAAATGTTGCTTTCGGTTCTTGATTTTTTTAACATTACCCCGGAATATAATCTTGACATTATGCGTGCAAATCAAACGCTTGAATCCATTACAACGGATATTATTGAAAAACTTTCCCCGGTTTTGAAAAGCGAGAAGCCCGATCTTGTTTTGGTTCACGGCGACACAAGCACGGCTTTTGCGGCGGCTATAACAGCATTCTATAACAAAATTCCGGTTGGTCACGTTGAAGCGGGGCTTCGTTCGTATGACAAGCTTTCGCCGTATCCGGAAGAAATGAACAGACGTTTGGTTGGCGCTGTTGCCGACTTGCACTTTATTCCCACAAAAATGTGCAAAGAACAGTTAATTAAAGAAAACATTACGGACGGGCTTTATATTACCGGTAATACGGAAATAGACGCAGTGGGATATACGGTTTCCGAAAATGCGGAATTTCCGCAAGAAATAGCTTCGCAATTGGACGCTTCCAAAAAGCTTATTTTTGTTACGGCGCACCGTCGGGAAAACATTGGCGCGCCGCTTGAAAGCATTTGCCGAGCGCTTGCACGAATTGTTGAAGATAACAAAAACGTTCAGTTGATTTATCTTGTACACCTTAACCCAAAAGTTCAGGAAACCGTGCATAAAATTTTGGACGGAAAAGAGCGAATTATTCTTGCTTCGCCGCAATCTCCGTTTGTTGCCCACAATTTACTTGCAAAAAGTTACCTCATACTTACCGATTCGGGCGGTATTCAGGAAGACGCTCCGGCGTTGAAAAAACCTGTGCTTGTTTTGCGCCGTGAAACCGAACGTCCCGAAGGAATTGAAGCGGGAACCGCAAAACTTGCGGGAACGGACGAAGACGTTATTTATAATATGGCTTGCACGCTTCTTAACGATTCCGAAGAATATGAAAAAATGGCAAATGCAAAAAATCCTTATGGCGACGGTACAACGTCGAAAAGAATATGCGAAGCAATTTTGCACCATTTCGGTATGGGCGCAAAACCCAAAGACTATATTTAAATCTATGTAAATCGGAGAAACTGTATTGAAAAACGGTATTAAAAAAGCGAGAAGCCTTATTATACAGATTTTTGTTTTACTGATTTTGTTTATTGTTGCTTTTTTGGCACTTGGCTATGTTGATCTTATTGAACTTCCGGAGTTTATTGAAAAAATATTTCCAAGCGATTCCGATGAAAAAAATGAAACGGTAAACAGCGGAAACAAAGTATTCGACTATTTATCCGATTCTTTTCCGAAAGAACAAGCCAATCTTTATCCTACAATATCTGCGGAAAATTTGAACGTTATTTTAAATTCTCTTGAAACAAGGCAAAGCTTTTATTGGGAAAGCGTATCCGAAATGTATTCCGGCGAAAACGTTGTTACAAGATATTGCAAATCGCGCATTTCGGGCGATAAATACAACGTTGAGATTTTGGACAATTCCGATAATATTATAAAAAAAATAGTCTGCAACGGAATCCAAACCGTTGTTGCAAAATATTCGGACGGCATTGCGGACATCGGCGCATATTCGCAAGGTATATTTGATTTTTTTTCGGACGCTTCGTTGATTTCGGTTGACTATTTTAAAAATACGGATTTTTCAAACGGAAATTGCGAAATTAAGCTTATACAAAACGAACAGTATAATCTTGTTTCGATTTCATATGATTATGACCGAAACGGAATTTCGGTAAAAAACAACTATAGTTTAAGCCTTGACTACGGAGTTGTTCTTTTTGCCGAAAGTTATGAAAACGATGTTCTTGTTTTTAAGCAAACAACAAAAGCGGTAAATCCTCTGACTGTGCCGAACGACGATTTGTTTTCCGTAAACTTAAAGCAATAAAACTGCAAGCAACGCAAGAGGCGTGATTTTATCTTTGGACGTATTATCCGAAAGCATTGTGAAAATGACAACAAGAATAATCATCCAAAAATCTTTTTCGAGTAACGGTTTGAAAGATAACAAAAAGTTCGGTGCTGACGTTGTTTCTTGTTTTTCATCGACATTTTTGTTTGATACTTGAACTGCGGTTAAATCGTTTGAAACAACATTCGGTGCTTTTTCTGCGAAATTACCGTTTTCGTTATCGGATATTTTTTCTTCCGAAATATCCGTTTTAACGCTTGTTTCCTCTTTTTCGCTTTTGTTTCCGATACTGTTAAACCGTTCATAGGCAAAATTATCAGAAAAGCTTTTTACGGGAATGTTTGTGTTATGTTTTTCGCCACCGCCGTATCGCATTTGCGGATTCATTTTTAAATTATTTCCGATGTTTTGAGCCGCAATATTTCTGCTGTACATTATTTCACCCCTTACGAATCAGCCGAACATTCCGAAAAGTTTTGAAATTTCCGAAAGATTGGTTTTTTCTACAATTTTTATAACATTAAGGATTTTCAGTACCGAATCGGCACTTTCTTTTCGGTGCGCTCCCATGTACGGTTTAAGTGCGGATATGAGCTTTACCGCATTCTCTATATCCGCCCCGGAAACAATATGTTGAAGTGCGCCAAGCGAAGCTGTTCCGTCGGCAGTTAACGTATTGTTTTCCGAGCTTTGGTTTTTATTTGCTTTTTCATCGGTATTATCCGTTATTTCGTTTTCCGCTTTTAAGCTGTTTAATTGTGAATTATTTGCGCTTTCGGATTGATTTCCGAGAAAGCTTTCGGCTATTTCCGAAATCATTTTTATATTTTCGGGATCTTCGAGTATTTTTGCTATTTTATCTGAAGCTTCGCTCATAACTTCACCCCCGTGCAAACTTAAAGGTTATTCTTTAATTTCTCCGCCATTTTTTCCGCATTTTCACGTCCGACTATATTAATTAATCTTTCTATATCTTTCGATGTGAGTCCGGAAATTACGGATTTTACCTTTTCGGTATCGGATAATACGTTTTTCAGCTTTTCGGTGGATATGTTTCCTGCAACCACGGCTGCGGAAATGCGTTTTTTTATTTCATCGTCCGAAAGTTTTGAAAAACTTTTAATGTTTTCCTCATTAATCATATAATCGCCTCCGAAATTGATTGAGATTAACCTCCCAACGTCATTATATGCCGAATCACATATTACGTGACTTAATGCGAAATTATTTCGAAAGGAATCATTTATGAAAATTTTAGTTTTTTCGGATACGCACCGTAATGTTGATTTTATGCGTGAAGCACTTTTATTGCACCGAGATACCGCCGACTTGATTATACATTTGGGGGATAACGTTTCGGACGTAAAATTATCGGAAGAAATTTGTCCCGCAACCGCAAAAATGTTTTTTTACGGAAACTGTGATTATTTTTGTACCGATCGCGCTGTTGCTTCGGAAGCTACATTTAAGTTAGGTGTAACCGATTTTTTCGCCTTTGCCTGCCACGGACATAAATACGCAGTTAAAGACGGAAACGACTTGATTTTTCACAAAGCGCGTTCTGAAAAAGCCTCGATTGCTTTTTACGGTCACACACATAAAGCGGAGATTTGCGAAAAAAACGGAATTATTCTTATGAACCCGGGGAGCGCATCTTTCCCACGCGGCGGAGAACCGTGCTCTTACGGAATTGTTAATATTGAAAACGGAAAGATTAATCCGACAATAATTTTTCAAAGACAGACGAGGTAAAAAAATGAAATATTCACCCGAAAATCAAAATATCAAACCGCTGATGATAACAATACTGCTAACGGTGCTTTCGGTTTTATGTTGTTTATTCGCTTCGCAAACCGCAAACCTTATGTGGCTTCTTCAGCTTGGTTTTATCTGTTTTGCAACGGTAGCAATACAAATATTTTTAAAATTTGTTTTGACAACGTTTGAATATGTTTGCGATGAAGAGTTTTTTTACATTTATAAAACTCTGGGAAAAAAAACGGTGCTTGTGGGAAAACTTGAGCTTGCAAATTCCGTGAGCCCTTTTTTTAAAATTTCCGATTCAAAACAAGCTGAAGAATATGATATTAAGAAAATTAAGTCAATATATTCCTATACAAGAAATTTCCAAACAAACGACATATACGCATACGTTACGAATCTTGGCGGTATAACCGCTTTGTTGAAGCTTGAATTAAACGACGAATTTGCAGAATATGCCAATTTGCAAATAAAAAACCGTCTGAAAGGAATTGAACAAAATGAAGGAATTTAAAGAAGTTATTCTTTTAAAATACGGCGAGCTTATATTAAAAGGGCTTAACAAATCAAAATTTGAAGGGCAGATGATTAACGACCTTTCGAAAAAGCTAAAAAAAGTGGGAGAATATAAGATAACAAAAGCGCAATCCACCGTTTATGTTGTTCCTGCCGACAGCGACGCCGCAGAGAATATCGGAAAAGCTTATGACGAATGTAAAAAGCTTTTCGGTATTTCCGCACTTTGTCGCGCTTGCGAAGTTGAAAAAAATATGGCTTCAATAATTGAAGCGTTGCCGGAATATACCGAATCAAAACTGAAAGGTTGTTCCACATTTAAGGTTGAAACAAAACGCTCCGATAAAAAATTTCCGCTTTCTTCTCCGGAAATTTCAAGCGAATGCGGTGCTGTACTGCTTTCAAAATTTGATAATCTTAAAGTTGACGTTGAAAATCCCGATGTTGTTGTAAGGGTTGAAATAAGGGATTTTGGAGCTTATATTCATTGCGGTGCAGAAGAAGGCGCGGGCGGTATGCCAAAAGGCAGTGCGGGAAAAGCTTTGCTTTTGCTTTCCGGCGGAATCGACTCTCCGGTTGCAGGATATATGACAGCAAAACGCGGCGTTACGGTTGATGCGGTTCATTTTGAAAGTTATCCTTACACAAGCGAACAAGCAAGAGAAAAGGTTATTGATCTTGCAAAAACGCTGACGGATTATATGGGAAATATGTATCTTAACGTTGTTTCGGTTACACATATACAAGAAGAAATACGGGACAAATGTCGTGAAGAGTATTTTACACTTATTTTAAGACGTTTTATGATGCGAATTGCGGAAAGAATTGCTTTGAAATACGGTGATAAAGGAATTATTACCGGTGAAAGCATCGGTCAGGTAGCAAGTCAAACTCTTGGCGCAATGGCGGTTACAAATGCGGTTTTAAAAGAAATTCCCGCATACAGACCGCTTATTGCTTTGGATAAAGAAGAGATAATTAAAATTGCGAGAAAAATCGGAACATACGACACCTCAATATTACCTTACGAGGATTGTTGCACGGTATTTACTCCAAAACATCCCACAACAAATCCGATTCTTGAAAATATTGAAAAGGAAGAAGAAAAGCTTGACATTGACGCCTTGATTAAAGAATCACTTGATTCTACGGTTAAGTATTGTTTGTAATTTTGATGTTATATTTACGCACAATGAAAAAACTCTCATACGGTTATCGTTATTCCGTATGAGAGTTTTTAATATATATTCGGTTACGGCAATATAAAGTCGTATTGTTTTATTGTTTGAATGCTTCACTGTCGGTTATGCGAATTGCAAGTTCTTTTGTTTTTTCTATAAGTTCCATATCCGCGGCAATATCTGCAATTTTAAAACGTAATTCGCCGTGTTGACGTTCTCCGAAGAATTCTCCGGGTCCTCGCAACTCCAAATCTTTTTCGGCAATTTCAAAACCGTTTGAAGTTGAGCAAATGACGTTAATTCTTTGAACGGTCGGTGAAAAATTCGGATTTTTTCGGTTCCCGTTCATAGCGGGAGAAACAAGTATGCAATATGCCTTATCCTTTCCCCGTCCGACTCGTCCTCTTAACTGATGTAATTGTGAAAGTCCAAACCGTTCCGCGTTTTCGATTATCATTAACGTTGCATTTGGGACGTTTACACCTACTTCGATTACCGTGGTTGATACAAGAAGATTGATTTCTCCTTTTATAAAATTTTCCATTATTTTTTCTTTTTCGCCGTTTTTCAGCTTACCATGCATTAAAGCTACTGTATATTGCGGAAATCTGCATTGAAGTTCGGAACAAAATTTTTCCACGCTTTTTAACGCTTGCTTTTCTCCCAGTTCATCGTTTTGTTCTTGCGAGTCTTTTACAAGCGGACAAACAACATATACCTGATTACCGTTATTTATGTGACGTTCGATAAACTTGTTCAAGCGTTCTCTGTATTCTTCACCAACCGCAAAAGTATCCACAGTTTGTCTGCCCGGAGGCATATCCGAAACCACGGTTATATCCAAATCTCCGTACATCATCATAGCAAGAGTTCGAGGTATGGGAGTTGCGCTCATAACAAGCATATGCGGTTTCAGTTCGTTTCCGAATTCATCGTTTAATGATACTTTGTTTTCAAACTTTTCACGTTGCTTTACGCCAAAGCGATGCTGTTCGTCGGTTATAACAAGCGACAGCGACGCGAACTCTACTTTCGATTCGATTAACGCATGAGTGCCGACAAGAAAATCTATTTCTCCCATTGCAAGTTTTTTTATTATTGTTTTTTTTCGCGACGCTGTTGTACTTCCTGTTAAAAGTTCGCATTTTATTCCAAAAGATTCCAGGATTGGCGCAAGCGATTCAAAATGCTGAAGCGCAAGAATCGCCG
>CAZJCI010000088.1:6241-9034 GCA_964544455.1 uncultured Oscillospiraceae bacterium | reverse complement strand
TTTTCGTTGCAGGCGTGGGAACCGGAGGAACGTTGACGGGCGTTGGCGAATATTTAAAATCAAAAAAAGCAAGCGTAAAAATAGTGGCGGTTGAACCGGCTTCTTCTCCGGTGCTGTCGCTTGGCAAGGCGGGAGCTCACAAAATTCAGGGCATAGGAGCGGGATTCGTTCCCAAAGTGCTGAATACGAATATTTACGATGAAATTATTGCCGTATCGGACGAAAACGCGCTTGAAACGGGCGGACTTATCGGAAAAACCGAGGGATTCCTTGCGGGAATTTCTTCGGGCGCGGCGGTATATGCCGCAATTCAACTTGCAAAACGTCCCGAAAATGCGGGAAAAAACATTGTTGCGCTTTTGCCGGATAACGGCGAAAGATATTTGTCCACGCCTATGTTTTCAAACTGACGAACGTTTAAAAACGACACCGAAAGGAGAAAGGAAAAACTTTCCGAAATACGGCTTATGATGATTTCCACACGGGGACGCTATGCCCTGCGAGTATTGATTGACTTGGCGGAACACAATACGGAAAGTTACATTCCGATGAAAGACGTTGCCGAACGTCAGGAACTTTCCTTAAAATATCTTGAAAGAATTTTGCCCGTACTCACAAAAAGCAAACTTATAACGGGCATTCACGGCAAGGGCGGAGGTTACCGTCTGTGCCGTGCGCCCGACGAATATTCCGTAGGCGAAATTTTGCGGCTTACGGAGGGCGGTCTTGCGCCGATTTCCTGCCTGGAAAACAATGCGGAGCCGTGCCGCCGAGTTTCCGAATGCCGCACAATAGAAATGTGGAAAAAGTTTTTCGATATGACAAACGAATTTTTCGACGGGATTACAATTGCCGATTTAATGCGAAAACAATGAAAAACTAATGCAAATGAGTACAAAAAAGTGCTCATTTCTTTTTTCAAAATCTTTTGCGCTTAAACAATTATTTAACATTTCGGCGTTATAATATAAACCGTTAAAATTTTATTCGGAGGTAAAAGATGTTTAAAATTTTGGTTGTTGAAGACGATAAAGACCTTTGCGAAACAGTGTGTTCTTTTCTTATCAAAAACGGCTATGAAGCAATCGGTTGCCAAAACGCTTCAAAAGCCTACGACGAACTTTATGCAAATATGTTCGACGTTATTGTTTCGGATATTATGATGCCGAAAACCGACGGTTTTGAATTTGCCGAAAACGTCCGTTTGCTCAACAAAGAAATCCCCATTATTTTTATGAGCGCAAGAGAAGATTTTGTTTCCAAGCACAAAGGTTTCACAATCGGCGTGGACGATTATATGGTAAAACCGATTAACCTTGAAGAACTTCTGCTTCGCATAGGAGCTTTACTCAGACGCGCAAAAATTGCCGCAAACCGAAAAATAGAAATAAAAAATTTCATAATGGATAACGACGAACGCACGGCATATCTTGACGGAACGGAAATTCCCATGACAAACAGAGAATTTAATATTCTTTATAAGTTACTGTCATACCCCAAAAAAACGTTTACCCGAGCAAGCCTTATGAACGAGTTTTGGGACGTTAATTCGGAAACGACTCCAAGGGCGGTTGACGTATATATGACAAAATTGCGAAGCAAGCTTTCGGAATGTACCTGCTTTGAAATTGTTACGGTACACGGATTGGGATATAAGGCGGTTATAAAATGACAAACGAAATTATTTTTAAAAGCGTTTTGAAGTTCGTTCACAACTTTTTTGTATTTTTTGCAACGGTTGCGTTTGCCATGTCCTGTTGTATCGCGCTTTTTGTTACAAAGCTTTCCGAAAGTCTCGGCATAACGCTGAACGAAGCCAACATAGGCAATGCGGCAAAACTTACTTTTTTAAACGTTGCGATTTTAAGCTTAATATTTACGGTTGTGGATTTAATACGCCGCGTTTTGACGGTTGAACGTCCGCTTAAAAGAATAACCGAAGCCGCGGAAAAAATTGTTGGCGGAGATTTTTCGGTAAACATAAAACAGCCGTATAAATTCGGAACCGATTCCGCTTTTGTCCGCATAACGGAATGTTTTAACAAAATGGCAAAAGAATTGAGCGGCGTGGAAACGCTTCGTTCGGATTTTATTGCCGATATTTCGCACGAAATAAAAACGCCGCTTGCAATAATGCAAAATTACGGCGTTTTGCTTCAAACGCAAAACATTTCGGACGAACAAAGAATAAAATATGCCAAAGGGATTTCGGACGCTTCGCAACGTTTGGCGAATATGATAACCAATATTCTGAAGCTTAACCGTTTGGAGAATCAGCAAATATATCCGCAAAATATTAAATTCGACCTTGGCGAACAACTGTGCGAGTGCCTTTTGCAATATGAAAACGTTTGGGAAGAATCGGAAATTCGGCTTGTTACGGATATTGCGGATAACATAGAAATTACGGGCGATTCCGAACTTTTAAGTCTTGTGTGGAACAATTTGTTTTCAAACGCTTTTAAGTTCACGCCGCAAGGCGGCACGGTAAGCGTGGCTTTAAGCGTATGCGGCAAATATGCCGTTGTGAAAATTACGGATACCGGTTGCGGTATGACGTCGGAGGTCGGAGCGCATATTTTCGAAAAGTTTTACCGAGGAGAAAATTCCGTCGGCACATACGGAAACGGCTTGGGACTTGCCCTTGTAAAACGAATTATAGATATTACCGAAAGCGAAATAAATGTGGAAAGCAAAATCGGTTCGGGCAGTTCGTTTACCGTAAAATTGCCTGCAAAACCTGCCGAATGAGTGCGAAATATCGGTTTAAAAATAAGAAAAAATGCGAAAAAA
>CAZJCI010000088.1:0-6141 GCA_964544455.1 uncultured Oscillospiraceae bacterium | reverse complement strand
GGGAGGAAATTATGAGCATTCGCCAAAAATACGAGCCGCCGACGGAAAGCAAAATTGAACGTTTGCGCAAACTTGACAAAAGCGTTCAAAAAAAAGCTTCAACGGCGGCAATTGCCGTCGGAGTGACGGGTACGTTGATTTTTGGGTGCGGAATGAGTTGCACACTAACGGTTATGACCGGCGGCTCGTTTGTTGCGGGAATAATAATCGGCGTTATCGGAATTGCGGTTTTGAGTCTTGCATATCCCGTTTACGGAATAACGTTAAAAAAAGAGCGTAAGCGCATTGCTTCGGAAGTTTTAAAACTTGCTGACGAGCTTATAAAATAATTACGGTTCTTTGTTGCGAAAAATCTTATTATAACCGTTAAACGGCAATAAAAGCGGTTGCGGAATCTAACGGAAAAAGCGAGCGGGGAAGTACGAACCGCCCGACGCCGTATGCGAAAGACGAAAAACAACCTCGTTTTGCCGAAAAAGCACGGGAATCGGTGAATTTTCAGCCGAAATTGCCGAATTTAAAAAGAAAAATACGTTTTTGAGGCAACTTGATAATATTTTAACCCCATATTCCGAAAAGAAAATGGGGTTTTGTTGCAATTGAGCCGTATTCTTGAAAATACGGCTCAATAATGTTATAATATTGTATGTTAATTATTCTTCGTCGGAAGAATTCTTTGCCGATTCGGCAACAACTTTTTCCGCAATGTTGGCGGGAACTTCTTCGTATCTTACAAAGCGGAAAGCAAACGAACCTCGTCCCTGAGTTAAAGCTCGGAGCGCAATTGAATAATCGCCCATTTCCGAAAAAGGAGCTTCGGCTTCGATAATACTTCTGCCCGCTTGGCGTTCGTCGGGACTCATACCCAAAATACGTCCTCTTCTTTTGTTTACGTCGCCTATAACGTCGCCCATATACGAATCGGGCACGCATACGGCAAGCGTTCCCACCGGTTCAAGAAGTACGGGATTGGCTTTTTTGAGTCCGTCTTTATATGCAAGATTTGCCGCCATCTTAAACGACATTTCGGAAGAATCCACATCGTGATATGAACCGTCGTAAAGGTCGGCTTTAAGCCCTACCATGGGATAACCCGCAAGCACGCCTTTTTGCATTGATTCCAAAAGACCTTTTTCAACTGCGGGGTGGAAGTTTTTGGGAACGGAACCGCCCACGGTACTTTCCGTAAACACAAGTCCGCTGTTGCCTTCGTCGATTGGCGAAAAACGGATTTTTACATGACCGTACTGACCGTGACCGCCGGATTGCTTTTTGTGTTTTCCTTCCGCTTCAACGGATTTTTTAATTGTTTCTCGGTAAGCGATAATGGGCGAGGTCAAATTGACTTCGGTGCCGAATCTGTTTTTAAGCTTTGCCAAAACAACGTCCAGGTGCTGTTCGCCCAAACCGTATATAACAAGCTGTTTGGTTTCGGCGTTGTTTTCGAAACGGATTGTTCTGTCTTCTTCGATAAGCTTTGAAATTCCGGAAGAAATTTTATCTTCGTCGCCTTTTGCTTTGGGAACAAGTCCCTTGCAATAAAACGGATCGGGATATTTTATTGCGGAATATCTGTAAGAACCGCCGAGAGTATCGTTTGTGTTTGTGTTTAAAAGCTTTGTGGTAACGCCTATGTCGCCGCAGTTCAGTTCGTCGGTTTCTATTTGCTTGTTTCCTCGCATAACTATGATTTTTGCAAGCTTTTCCTGCTGTCCGTTGGTAAGGTTTGTAAGAGTCAGGTTCTTTGTGACCTTTCCGTTCATAACCTTAAAATAAGACATTTTTCCGACAAACGGATCGGCAACGGTTTTAAACACAAAAATTGCGGGTTGACCGTTGGGATCCGGTCTGTTTTCGTTTCCGTCGGCGTTAAGTTCCGGCTTGCGCGCAAGGGGAGAGGGGAAAGACGCCGCTATTATGTCCATAAGCGAAGCCACGCCCGCAAGAGTTGAAGCCGAACCTACCATAACCGGAGAAATTGTTCCCATTATAATACCCGCATTAAGAGCTTGGTGCATTTCGTCCTGAGTAAATTCTTCGCCGTCGAAATATTTTACCATAAGAGCGTCGCTTGTTTCCGCAAGAGATTCCATAAGCATCGAACGGAATTCTTCTATTTTCGGCATACTTTCGGCGGGAATTTCCAACTCCTTAACCGAACCGTCGTTGCAATATTCATAGCCTTTCATTTCTATTAAATCGGCAAAGCCCAAAGGTTTTCGGTTAATGATTATCGGAATTGCAACGGGGCAAACGGAAACTCCGAATTTTTCTCGCATTGCTTCTATTACGTCGCCGAAATGAGCGTTTTCATCGTCCATTTTGTTTACGAAAAACGCTTTCGGCACTCCGGCTTCCGTTGCGTAATCCCATGCAAGTTCGCAACCCACGTCGACGCCGGATTTTGCGTCGGTAACTATAAGCGCGGTTCCGCAAACCCGCAAAGATTGCTTTACTTCGCCCACAAAGTCAAGATAACCGGGATTATCCATAATATTTATTTTCGCGCCTTTCCATTCGAACGGCGCAAGCGCCGACGAAAGCGAAAATTTACGTTTTATTTCTTCGGCGTCGAAATCGCAAACGGTGTTTCCGTCCGTAACTTTTCCGAGTCTGTCCGAAGCTTTTGCCAAATAAAGCATAGCCTCCGCAAGCGAGGTTTTTCCGTTTCCTCCGTGTCCCAGCAAACACACGTTTCTGATTTTTTCCGATGCGCAAGTAAAAATAGCCATTGCAAAAATCTCCTTTCCAAAAAGCGTTGCGTTCTTGTTGCAAACGCTTTAGCGCAATATATAATTAGGTCGCATTAAACCGTATATTTAAAAGAAATTAATTTATCGGATTCGACAAATTAAAAAAATAAAAGTCGGTAATTGTGACTGTTAACATTATACACTATCTTTGCGATTTATGCAATACGTAATTTTAATCAGAATTTAATTATGTTTTTTGTGTACTTTTCACAAATTTGGTGTTTGCGATTAACGTTAAAGGCTGCCGACGACGGTATTTTACGGTTTTTATACCGAAATGTCGGAACGGCAAACGAAAAAACCGAACTTGACAAAAAACAAATTAAGGAATATAATATAAACCAAAGAACAAAGCTCGAGGATAAAATATGAAAACAATATTAATTTTGCCAAATCCCACAAAAAAAGAAAGCTGCGATTTTGCGTTGTCGCTTAAAAAAAAGCTTTTGCAAAACGGATTTAACGCATATATCGGCGCGGACGGTTTGGGAGATTCTCCGAATCTTGCGGTGATTGTCGGCGGCGACGGAACGGTTTTGCGCTATCTTGAAACCGTGCTGAATTATTCCGTTCCGGTTTTGGGGGTGAATTTCGGTCACAGAGGCTATCTTACCGCTTGCGAACCCGACGAAAAAGAAGCGGTAAATATGATAAACGAAATTTTTGAAAACAAAGAGTCGGCAAATCGCAGGTTTGAAAACAGAATTCTTTTCGAGTGCGAAATATTATCCGAAGAAAGAAAAACTTTGAAAAAAATAATGGGACTTAACGAAGCGGTTGTTTCCAGAGGCGGTCTTTGCAGAGCCGTTGATTTTAATCTTTACATAAATCAAAATCCGGTTATTTCTTTTCCCGCCGACGGAATAATAGTGGCAACGCCCACGGGTTCGACGGCGTATAATTTTTCCGCTCAAGGTCCCGTGCTTATGCCGGAAGCCAAAAACCTTGTAATAACGCCGATATGCGCAAGCTCCCTTATGCGTTCGTCGATAGTGACGTCGGATTCGGACGTTATAGAAATAGGAATGAGTTCGGAACGCAGGTGCGAATCGGACGAAACCCCGACGTTGATTTCCGACGGATATAAAAAATTCAGAGTAAATTTCGACGAACGTATAATTATACGTAAATCGGAAAAAACGCTTAAAATTTACGGCGGAGAAAGCGGAGAATTTTTGCGGATACTGGAAAGAAAAATGAATAACTGAAACGCAACGCTTTTATAACGTTGTTTTCAATATTATACGTTAAGTTTTGAAGAGCGGCGTTTGCCAAGCGTATTTGTCAAACGTTGTTGGTGCGAATTATAACGCCCATCTGAAATATCATTACGCTTGATGTTCAAACAACTTTTGTTTCTTTTTACTTTTTTGATGCGTTAAAATCGGTAAAGTTTCACTAACTTTGAATTTATGTGAAAAATAAATTTGTTATATTGGTAGAAAAATCCGTAATAATTAATTTTTTAAATTCAAAAGGTTGACAAAAAAAAAAAAAAAAAAACAGTGTATAATGTATGTACAAGGTGAGTACTTACCCTTAACCGAATGCTTTTAAACTAAAAATGAAAGGTGGAAACAAAATGAGAAAATTCAAAAGATTAAGCGTATTGATGTTTACGGTAATTTTGGCAATGAACAGCTTTGCCGTTACCGCTTTTGCGGCAACTACTATGGGCTATAATGCCGTAGCAACGACAGACAGCGAAAATTACGCAAAAAACGCACCGATTAATCGAGTGTTTTATGTAAAAACCGGAAAATCTTCGGCGTCAAGAACGCTGAAGTTTGAACAGCGTGCCGGGAAAATTAGCTATTATATGTACCGCAATACTACAAAATCTTGTATGCAAAATTATAGAATTTTTGTTTGGAACAATGATACGAATACGACAGTCGGTAAGTATTATTGGAACTGGTCGAAGAAAACTTCCGTTAAATTACCTAAAAACGGAAACTTCATGGTAATTGTTTATCCGTCGGGCTTTAACACGGTTAAAAATAAGTACCTTACAACAAAAATTTTAAAACTTCAACCGATTATTTATGGATACTCCGAAAGTCCCCATTGGACTGTCACGACCGATGCGACTATCAAATACAGCGAATCCGACAGCATAAAGATTGCCCGCAATATTGTCGACGCGTAAAAAATTAATTAGGGTACGGCTATTTGCCGTACCCTAATTTTTCATAAGCGGAAAATGTAAAAATACAATTGTAAATTACCGAATGTTCCAATCCGTTTCAATGTTTGAACTTTTTCCTGAACGCCGACGGCGGTTCTCCGGTAAGATTTTTAAATACTCTTGAATATGCGCTGAAATCGACAAAACCGCAACTTTCGGCAATTTCGTTTACGGAAAGTTCCGTGCCGCAAAGCAATTCCATACTTTTTGCAACCCTGAACCGCCGCAAATAGTCCGACGGAGAAAGTTCCAATTCGTTTTTGAATTGCTTTAAAAGATATTCGGCGGAAAGCCCCGTAATTTTGGCAAGGTCCGCTCCCGTTACGTTGCCCCGGTAGTTGTCTTCAAGATATTTTATTACCGAATAATATGCGCTTTTGGAACTGTCCTCGGTTTTTAAGGCGCGTTTTGAGGCTATATCCAAACGGGAATAAAACACAAGAGTTTCGCACAAAAGACTTTTTATCATTTGTTGCCAGCCTTTGCATTTGTTTGCTTTTTCGTCGGCTATTCTGTCGCACAGTCTGACAAAAGTCATACGTTCGGAAAAATCCAACCTGAACGCTTCAAATCGGAAGTTCTTCGGCTCGTCTGCCGATTTCGCTCTCAGCGAAAGCTCGATGAATCCCGGCATTGAAAAGAAATCGTCTTTCAAACTGCCGAGTTCGTTTTCGGAAAAAAGCAGACAAAAAATTTCCGAACGCTCCGGAGATACCAGGGAGTGCGTTTCTCCGGGGGCGACGACGGAAAAATCCCCGGAGGACAAAAGAACGGATTCGCCGGTGCCGCCCAAAAGCGCAAAACCGCCGTTTACATATATAAATTCCCAAAATTTTTGTTTGTGAAAAAAATACGGAGTTCGGTGAGCTTTGGGAAGCGACGAAATTTTTACCCGTCCCGGTTCGAACACGGAGCTTCCGTCAAGCAAAATGGCGTTGTTCATAAATATACCTTTCAAATTTTCGGTTAGGTTTGCAATACGCATTTATTATATCATTACGCAAAAAAAAATGTGTAACCGTTTTGTAAAATCGAGTAAAAATAATCTTATAAACGAAAAATGCCGTAAAATTGTGGCAAAATCTCCATATTTTATATGTTCGCGCGCATTTTTTGTTTGCCAAACGCATAAAAATCAAACTAAAATTTAATAATAAAGAGGTAATTTGTGAAAAACAAAAAAAACTCTTGACAAATTGA
>CAZJCI010000087.1:0-9102 GCA_964544455.1 uncultured Oscillospiraceae bacterium | reverse complement strand
CACAATTTTGCCATTGTGGACGAAGTTGACTCCATTCTTATTGATGAGGCACGTACACCGCTTATTATTTCGGGCCCCGGCGATAAATCAACGGAACTTTATGTTATTGCCGACAGATTTGCAAGATCATTAACCTGTAAACGTATAAAAGAAATGGATAACAAAGCCGATAACGATAATATAGGCGGAGATTACGTTGTTGACGAAAAAGCAAAAACAGTTGTTTTGACAGCCGACGGAATTAAAAAGGCTGAAGAATATTTTCATATAAACAATCTTTCCGATCCGGAAAATTCAACGCTCCAACATCATATAAATCAAGCTATCAGAGCTCACGGAATAATGCAAAACGAAGTTGATTATACAATAAAAGACGGAGAAGTTCTTATTGTCGATCAGTTTACCGGTCGTATAATGCCCGGCAGACGCTATTCAAACGGTCTTCATCAGGCAATAGAAGCAAAGGAAGGCGTAAAAATTCAAAACGAATCCAAAACGCTTGCAACCATAACTTTTCAGAATTTTTTCAGAATATACAGTAAACTTTCGGGTATGACCGGTACCGCTCTTACCGAAGAAGAAGAATTTCGTGAAATATACAGTCTTGACGTTGTTGAAGTTCCAACAAACAAACCCCTTGCAAGAATTGATTATAACGACGAGGTTTATAAAACCGTTAGCGAAAAATATAATGCCGTAATAAAACAAATAATAGAATGTCATCAAAAAGGTCAACCTGTTCTTGTGGGTACCGTTTCGATTGATAAATCCGAGTATGTTTCTTCATTACTGAAAAAGAACGGTATTCCGCATAACGTTCTTAATGCAAAATATCACGAAAAAGAAGCTGAAATTGTTGCTCAGGCGGGAAAACTCGGCGCTGTTACAATCGCAACCAACATGGCGGGACGAGGCACGGATATTATGCTCGGCGGAAACGCCGAATTTATGGCTAAAAACGAAATGCGAAAACACGGCAGAACCGATGAAGAAATTTCTCTTGCAACAAGTTATTTTGCAACTGAAGACGAAAACGTTTTAGCCTTGCGCGAAGAATTTAAAAACTATGAAGATAAATTTAAAGCCGAAATCGAACCCGAAGCGAAAAAGGTTGTGGAAGCGGGAGGATTATATATCATAGGTACTGAGCGTCACGATTCAAGACGTATCGACAATCAGTTGCGCGGACGCGCCGGTCGTCAGGGCGACCCAGGATGTTCAAAATTCTATCTTTCGCTTCAGGACGATCTTATGCGCTTATTCGGCGGCGAAAAAATGGAAAATATTTTTGAAAACTTTAAACTTCCCGAAGGAGAAGCAATTAATGCGGGCATACTTTCGGGCGGTATTGAACGTGCGCAAAAAACTCGCGAAGGTATGCACTTTAACAGCCGAAAAACGGTACTTCAATATGATGACGTTATGAATATGCAAAGGCAAATTATATATAAGCAACGTCAAGACGTTCTTCACGGTGCGGATATACATTCAACAATTGTTGCAATGATAAAAGATACCATCAACACGGCGGTGGATTCTTTTGTATCAAGCGAAATTCCGGAAGAATGGAATCTTGAGGCATTGCGCGGATATTTCTTTGACATTCTTACAAACGATTCCGATTTCAGATATACCGCCGACGATTTAAATACGCTTAATACGGAAGACATACGCACTATGCTTCAAGAAAGAGCCGACAAAAAACTTGAAGAAAAGCAAATTGAATTCGGAATTGAAGATTTCGGAAAAATCGAACGAGCCGTGCTGTTGCGTAATGTTGATAACAATTGGATTGAGCATATTGACGCTATGGATGACCTTAAAGAGGGTATATCGTTGCGGTCATACGGTTCAAAAGATCCGATTAACGAATATAAACTTGAAGGTGCCGAAATGTTCGATGAAATGATAGCGACAATCAAAGAAGGAACAACAAAAATGATTCTTTCGGTTGTTCCCACATCGAAAATCGAACAAAAAAATGTTTTTGCCGGAGCAACCGAAAAAAAAGCTTCACCCCTTCCCTCCTCGTCCGACAGCCCATACGGCAAAGCCGCAAAACCGGATACCGAAACAAAAAAGCCCGTTGTTCTTAAAGCGTCGGAAAAAATCGGCAGAAACGATCCGTGCCCTTGCGGAAGCGGTAAAAAATATAAAAAATGTTGCGGTGCCGATAAAAACGATTCAACTAACGAAGATTAATTGCCATATTAAAAATTTATGCGCCTTTGGTTTCCTTAGGCGCATTGATAATATACAGGTTGTAATTGCCGAATTGTTATTGTGAAAGGATTATATATGGGTTTTGGATTAATTTGCGCAGGATATGCCACACTTTTATATTTCAGACTTATTCCGGCTGAATTAATTGGTTTCTTTTTCGTGCTGAAAGGTCTGAAAAAGCTTAGCGGATATAACAAATATTTCAGCATAGCGCATAAATGTACATTTTTTATACTTGCTTTTTCTTTTTCGGATGCCGTTTTTTGGATTGTTAAACATTTCGGAGCAACCGAATATGCTTTTTGTGAAAGCATATTTACATACTGTCACAGAATAGTTTTTCTTCCGTTTTATATATCCCTTTTTTTGGCGCTGCGTGAAATTTCGCAAGAACTTGGTTTTAATAAAGGAGTAAAACGTTCGGCATTTGCCTTATCCGTAACGGTTGTTTATTATATTACGTTTGCCGCTTCAAAAGTTAATATCCCTACTTTTCGCAGTTATTTTCAGGTTGCTGAAATGTTTTTATATATAATTTTGTTTTTTGCAACCGAATGTGCCGTTTACGCTTGTTATAAAGCAATAACAACGGACGAAGCCGAAAACAAGGAAGAAGAACGCTTAAAAAAATTCAACAGCAGATTCGGACATAAAAAAAACAAAAATACGGAAAGCAACATAACAAAAACATCACAACAAACATATAAGGGAACTATTTCAAAAAAGAAAAAATAAGCGTATATAACGCGGAAAGGTTTTTACAAAGTTATGGGATTGATTTGTATCTTTACGGGCATATTGTTTTTTATAAATCCCAACATTCGAATGTTGGACTTGTTTCCGGATGTTATCGGCTGTATTCTGATTCTTTTCGGAACTTCCAAACTTGCGTATACCGACGCAAGAATTGCGGATGCAAAAAAGTATATAAAATATTTGACGTTTATCGGCGCAATAAAAATACCGTTATCTATTTATATAGCTTTTTATGAAGATAATTATTTGCTTCCCGCAACATTTTTATATTCCGTTCTTGAAGCAATTTTGATGATCGGATTTTTCACATCGCTTTTCGGCGGATTGGACTATCTTGTTTCACGTTGCGAAAATTCAAAAGACCATTCAAAAAATTCGGAAAATGCCGCAATAATAGCTTTTATTTTTTCAATTGCAAGAGCAATTTGCGGCTTTATTCCCGAAGTTTTGTCGCTTGGCAAACAAAACGATAGTTTTGACTACACGTTCACACCAACGCTTGCTCAGAATGCGGCAATTTTAAAGCCATATGCGGAAGTTCTTTGTATGGTAATAATTATCATTTTGGGAATTTATGCCGCGGTTTTATTCGGAAAATATTTTATATCTCTTTCAAGGGATAAAGCGTTTATTAAAAATTTAAAAGAAAAATATAATATATATATAAAAGAAAATTCTTCTCTTATCAATTACGGATATGTTAGCAAAGCAATGGGTATATTTTTCATAGCGTTACTGTTGCTTTTCAATCAAATTTTGGATTTTATAAACGTAATTCCGAATACGCTGTCTTATATTTTTCTTATTATCGGCTGTATGTATATGATAAAATATTTAAATTGCAAGTCTTTAAAAAAGATTATTGTTGTTTTTTTTCCGTTAATATTATTATCATTATACAATAATTATGTTCAATACAATCTTCTTTCGCAAACCGATATTGATATTTTTAATACCACACTTTATATAAAAAGCGTTCCGAATCAACTTCAAAGCACTGCTTTTCTTCCCAACTTTGTTGCTTGCTCCGTTGTTGAATATTTCATTCTTGGTGCGCTGATAATTGTTATTGCACGAGAGTTTGACAATTTACCTTTTTTGCGTGATATGGATTCTGTAAGTATATTCGAAATATTATTCGGCATATCTTTTGCCGCAGTTTCGCTTTCAAGCGTATATATATACGTCGGTCAGTTTGCTCGTACCGCTTTTACATTTGTTTCCAACAGTATCGACGTATATTCGAAATATGATTACATTCTTGCCGCAGTTGAAATAATACTTTATATTTCTTTTGTTTTAATGCTTTACTTTGCATACCGCTACGGAATGGATGTCTTATCTCGCATAAAAACATCAAAAGATGAAGAACGCTTTTAATAAGTAATGATATGCACCCCAAATACCTGATTTTTGTGGCGCATATCATTTTCTGCAATATGTTTTTTGCTTAGATAAAAAACTATCTTGTTACTGTCATTGGTAATATTCCTTTCCGAATTCTCCGTTTAAATTAAAATTGTGCATCAACGGACCGCATCCGCTTCCCAAATTTAACTTTGCGTTTAAAGCATAAAAAATATATTTTTTACTTTTTGCAACAGCTTCTTCCAAAGGAAATCCTTTTGCAAGATTTGCGGCAATTGCCGAAGACAACGTACAGCCGGTACCGTGTGTATTTGCGGTATCGACTTTTTTTCCGTAAAACCATCGTATAGCTCCGTTATCATACAACAAATCGTCCGAATCGTTAATGCCGTGACCGCCTTTTAGCAAAACGGCACACCCAACTTCATTTCCAATATATTTTGCCGCTTTTTGCATATCTTCTTTATCGGTTATTCTTATTCCCGAAAGGATTTCCGCTTCCGGAATATTCGGCGTAATAAGGCAAGCAACCGGAAAAAGCTCGTCGATTAAAGCTTGAACTGCATTGTCTTTTATAAGCGAAGAACCTGAAGTTGCAACCATAACAGGGTCAACAACAATTTTTTTAGCTTTATAAAACTTAAGACTTTGCGAAATAACTTTAACAAGTTCGGCAGAAGATACCATACCGATTTTCACTGCGTCCGGGAAAATGTCCTCAAATACTGCGTTGAGTTGCTCTTTTAAAAAAATTGGCGTAGTTTCCGCAATCGACCTAACGCCGACGGTATTCTGTGCTACCAATGCTGTAATAACGCTCATAGCATAAGCACCGTTCATTGTTATGGTTTTAATATCGGCTTGAATCCCCGCTCCCCCGCTTGGGTCTGTTCCGGCAATTGATAACACTGTTTTCATATTCTCCTCCGTATTTTTATCTACAATTTATTCCATAGCGTTTGAATGTTAAATCAATTCGCTTTTTTGCAAATGCGATTGATTTGCTTTTATTAAACCAAGTTCGCTTGCACGTAATTTCAATTCCTTAACCGAACCTTTAGGATTTTTTGATTTCATAACTGCGGAAACCACGCAAATACCCGAAATAGGAATACCGCAAAGAACGTCAATATTATTTTTGTTTAAACCGCCGATGGCGTTTACCGGTATCGGAACGTTATTGCAAATATCGTTTAACACTTTTGTTGAAGTCAGCACTGTTTTTACTTTTGTTGTTGTTGGGAAAATTGCGCCTACTCCCAAGTAGTTCGCCCCATCAGCATAAGCCTTTTTCGCTTGCAGAACCGTTTTTGTTGATGCGCCGATAATTTTGTTTTTGCCCATAAGTTTTCTTGCAATTTTAATCGGCATATCCGAAGCCCCAAGGTGAACGCCCTCGGCTTCAATCGCCAAGGCAACGTCAACTCTGTCGTCAATAATTAAAGGAACGTTATACCGTTTTGAAATAATATGTACTTTTTGCGCAAGCTCCACATAATCGTAAGTCGAACATTCTTTTTCTCTTAACTGCAATAAAGTAACTCCGCCGCTTAGAGCCTGCTCGATGCGATAAAGAAATTCGCTTTCGCAAAATCCCGTACTATCGGTTATAAAATAAAAACTTGAATCAAAATCAATCATTGCATATTTCCATATCTAAATATTCGTTTAAAACCGGTTGTAATCCGCTTTGTGTTATATCGTTATACATCTTGTTAAAGCTACGGTTATCGTTAATTTCAAACTGTTCGTCTCCGCAAGAAATATTTGTTTCGTTTTGCTCGTATTTTTGCTTATGGTCTCCAACACCGGTGGACACACCAGCGGAAACTTTCGTAGCCGCTATTTTTACAATTCCGTTTCGGAAAGTTTCACTTTCGCGCGAAGATACGGTAATTCCCGCAAAAGGCAAAAAAATTCGATAAGCGCAAATTATTTGACAAAGTTGTTTTTCACCAATATCCAAAGAATTTATTTTGCGGTTATTTATAATCGGTCGAAGTCGCGGACAAGAAAGCGATATTTCCGCATAAGGATATTTTCGTTGTAAAAAATAAGCGTGCAATGCGCTTGCCAAAGCGTCGCGTCTGAAATCGGACAAACCAAGCAAAGCTGAAAACGCAACTCCTCGCATGCCGCCTTTAAGCGCACGTTCCTGCGAGTCAAACCTATACGGCCAAACCCTTTTATGCCCGCAAAGATGAAGCTGTTCATATTTTTCAATATCGTAAGTTTCCTGAAAAACGGTTACATAATCTGCGCCGCACTTATGCAGATAATTGTATTCGTCGGTATTTACGGGATAAATTTCCAAACCTACCATACGAAAATATTTACGCGCAAGTTTGCATGCTTTTCCTATATACTCAACCGAGCTGTGCGTACGACTTTCGCCGGTTAAAATAAGAATTTCCTCAATTCCCGCATTGGAAATTACTTTCATTTCTTCTTCAATCTGTTCTGCGTTTAATTGCATACGCTTAATGTTATTAAAGCAATTGAACCCGCAGTAAACACAGTAATTTTCACAATAATTGGAAATGTAAAGCGGAGTAAAAAGATATACAGTATTACCAAAGTGCTTGCTTGTTTCGGTTCTTGCTTTTTCCGCCATTTGTAAAAGAAAAGGTTCAGCCGCATGCGAAAGCAACGCTTTAAAATTTTCGATTGAACAAGTTTCGCTTGACAAAGCAGAATTTACATCTTCTTTTGTATATTTCAAGCTGTCGTAAGAATTTATGTGCATCATAACTTTTTCGCATATGTCGGATTTTATTATTTCCATTCCCGGCAGATATTCCATATGGTTTTTGCGAAACATACGGTCATTTTCCAAACGTCGCTTTTGTGTTAAATCTTGTTCGGATAAACATCCGAAGTCTGTAAAATAATTATTTTCCATATTTTTCACCTTCAATCGTGCAAAAATCCAATTAATGGGTCTGAGGAATCCGCACCGCGTTTCAGCACTCTTCCTATTCCGGCAAGATAGGCGCTTCTTCCGGCAATAACGGCATTTTTAAATGCCGAAGCCATTAGCGGAAGGTTTTGAGATGACGAAAGTGCAGTGTTGACCATAACCGCAGCTGCGCCCATTTCCATAGCTTCGCAAGCCTGCGACGGTTTTCCTATGCCTGCGTCCACAATAATCGGAACATCAATTTCGTCAATAAGTATTTTTATAAAATCTTTTGTTATAAGTCCTTTGTTTGATCCGATAAGTGACGCAAGCGGCATAACGCTTGCCGCACCGGCACTTACCAAATCTCGAGCAATGTTTAAATCCGGGTACATATACGGCATAACGATAAATCCTTCGGCGGCAAGTATTTCGGTTGCCTTGACGGTTTCGTAATTATCCGGAAGCAAATATTTGGAATCTCGCATAATTTCGATTTTAATAAAATTACCGCACCCCATTTCGCGTGCCAGTCTTGCGATTCGAATCGCTTCGGCGGCGTTTCGCGCACCGCTTGTATTTGGAAGCAATGTTACATTTTTTGGGATATAGTCTATTATGTTTTCACTGTCTTTTGTGTTTGCACGGCGCACTGCAAGCGTGATTATTTCCGCTTTCGCATATTTAACCGCGGATTCTATCAGTTGCATGGAATATTTTCCCGAACCTAATATGAAGCGAGAATTAAACGCATGTCCGCCGATTATCAGTTTGTCATTATCCATATTTTCTCCTTATTCAATTGAGGTTAAAATTCTTAATGCCGTTTGTGCCTGATGAGCGGCGCAAAGCATTACTCCCGAAGAGATTGGTCCGATTCCGTCCGAACAGTCACTTACACTATCTCCGCAAAGAAAGAATCTTTTGCCGATTTTCAGCGTTCGTACAGTGTTCGGGTTGAAAAAGCCTGACATTCCAGACGCGGAAATTAAACACTTTTCGGGCATATATTCCAAAACGTAATTTGCAAGCATTGCTTTGTTTTCCGCAACATCGAACGCTTCGCATATGACGTCGGCTTCATTTAGCAAAGTTGTTGCATTATTTTCGGTTATCCGCGTGATGTGCGTTTCTAATTTGACATAGGGATTGATTTCTTGCAAATTTGCGCTTAGTGCGTTTGCTTTGTAATGACCGATTTGTGAAAATTTGTACTGTTGACGGTGCAGGTTGGCAAGTTCTACTTTATCGTAGTCGATCAGTATTAATTTGCCTATTCCTGCACGAGCCAGACATACGGCGATGTTTGAGCCCAAGCCGCCCAAACCGCAAACGGCGACCGTGGCGTTATGAATTTTTTGCTGATTGCTTGCTCCGTGGCGTTGCGCAAGTGCCTTTTGCCAATCTTCGTTTGTTGATAGCATATCAGCCGCCTCCCACAAAATTAACTATTTCAAGAGTATCGCCGCTTTTTAAAACCGTTTTTTCGTATTCGGTTTTTGGTAAGATTTTTCCGTTCAGTTCTGTTGCAATACGATTTAGGTTGTAATTTTTTGAACGGATATATTCGGAAACCGTTTTCCCGACAATATCCGACATTTCACCGTTGACTTTTACCATTTTAAGCTCCGTTCTGCCGCTTTTCGGCACAACCGAGACGGAAGTGCGGACAAGCGACGATTTTTGTTATACTGTAAATAAAAAACCGGGTTATTCGCTGCGGAAATTTTTGTTTTGTTGTTTTGTTATTTTTTAGATTTACACCTCCGATTATAAAAAATGCTGGAAACTCCGAGTTGGATATTTCCCGCTTATATTCGTAAGTCCCTACGTTGGCATTATCCAAATCAGGTTTT
>CAZJCI010000086.1:0-9122 GCA_964544455.1 uncultured Oscillospiraceae bacterium | reverse complement strand
AAATTTACACGGGACAGGGGTGCAAAAAAATAACGGCTTATGTCCCGTTTTTATGCGGTACAAATTCCCGCCAAAATAAAAGTTAAAAACATAATTTATCAACAAAAAAGGAGCATATATATGAAATATCTTCTTGGCATAGATTTCGGCGGCGGAGCGTCAAAAGCAACGCTTTTGGGAACGGACGGCAAAATTTACGCTTCAAATACCGTTGAATATCCCACATTGCACCCTCGCGCCGATATGTGCGAGCAAAATCCCGACGATTGGATGGCGGCACTTTATGAAAACACCGATACGCTTATTTCAAAAAGCGGAATTTCGGCGCAAGATATTCTTTGCGTGGCGATAGATTCCGCAACTCACACTTTTTTGCCGACCGACCAAAACGGCAAACCGTTAAGAAACGCCATTCATTGGACGGATTCAAGAAGTACAAAGGAAGCGGAATATTTACGCAATAATCATCAGGAAATAATTCTTTCGCAAACATATCATAAACCCGACACCATATGGACTTTGCCAATGCTTCTTTGGATGCGTGAAAACGAAAGCGAACTTTTTTCAAAAATCAAACGCATTTATTTTGAAAAAGACTATATTCGTTATATGCTTACCGACGTTTGGTGTACCGATTACATAGAAGCCGAAGGCAGTATGCTTTATAATCTTGAAAAAGGCGAATGGTCAAAGGAACTGTGCGAACTGTGCGGACTTGACATATCGTGTTTACCGCCTATTGTCAAACCAAAAGACGTTATCGGCACCGTTACCGAAAAAGCCGCAAAAAACATCGGACTTGTGCCGGGTACGCCCGTAATTTGCGGAACAACCGATACTGTTATGGAAGTTTTTGCTTCCGGAGCCGTTTCAAAAGGCGATATGACGGTTAAGCTTGCCACTGCGGGAAGAATTTGCGTTATTACCGATAAAGCATATCCGCATAAGCATTTAATAAACTATTCGCACATAATCAACGGTTTGTGGTATCCGGGAACGGCAACAAAGGCTTGCGCTCAAAGCTACCGTTGGTACAGAGATGTATTCGGCGGCGATTACAAGGAACTTGATAACGGAGCAAGCGCAATTCCGATAGGCTCGGAAGGCGTTATGTTTCACCCATATATTAACGGAGAACTTACCCCATATGCCGACCCGCTTCTTTGCGCAAGTTTTGTTGGAGTACGCTCGAATCACACAAAGGCTCATTTCACTCGTGCGGTTCTTTAAGGCGTGTGCTTTTCGTTGTTGGAAAGTTTGAACTCGCTTGAGGATATAGGTATTCCGCACAACGAAACCGCAGTTATAATAGGCGGCGGCGCAAAATCGCCGCTTTGGAGAAGTATGACAGCCGATATACTCGGAATTACATTATACACAACGGAAAACAGCGATTCTTCATTGGGTTCGGCAATGCTTGCGGGAATTGCCGTGGGAGCGTTTGCAAACGAACAAGAGGCTGTTTCAAAATGCGTTGTAAAAGGCAACAAAACACAACCGAATCCGCAAAACACGGCAAAATACCGTGAATTGTTTAAAAAATATAAAGCAATACACGACGTTCTTGCCCCCATATATCACGGTGAATTTTAACCGATTAAAAAGGAGTTTTTATGCTTAAGCTTTTGGTATTAATAAAACAGCTTCCGGATAAGGAAATAAATCCGTTTGACGCCTGTGCGTTGGAAGAAGCGTTAAGAGTGGAAAACGCCGAAGTAACCGTCCTTTCAATGGGCAGAACGGAATGCAAGGATTTGTTGCTTCGCCTTTCAAGACTCGGCACAAAACGTAATATTTTGCTTACGGATTCCGCACTTGCGGGCTCGGACACGCTGTGTACCGCATATGCGCTTTCGCAGTGCGTTAAAAAGCTTAATCCCGACATAATATTTTGCGGTCGTCAAAGTATCGACGGCGATACAGCTCAAGTTGGAAGTGAAGTTGCTATAATGTGCGGCGCAAATCTTATTACAAATGCGCTTGAAATAAAAGTTTCAAATAATACCGTAAATTGCAAAACACGGTTTGAAAACGAAAGCGCAAGCTTTCCCGCTCTTGTTACCGTCGAACGAATAAATAATCTCAGATTCCCCCGAATAACATCAAAAACGGGAACGGTTGAAATTTGGAGTTGCGCCGACGCCGATATTGATAAAAACAAAGTTGGGCTGAAAAATTCTCCCACAAAAGTATTAAAAACGTTCGAAAGCAACATAGGAAAAAGACATTGCAAATTTATAAACGCTTCGGAATTTTTTGAATTGATTAACAGTAAAAAAAACGAACCGAAACAAAAAATCGAAGCTGTTCAAAGCAAAATAAAGCTTCCCGAAGTTTGGTGTATAGGCGAAAAACCAAAGGAAAAAGCCTTAACCGTGGCTGAAAAAGTTCGGATAATAGAGTCAAACGACGTTTTTAAAATTGCCGAACTTGCCGAAAAAGAAAAACCCAACGTAATTTTGTGGGACGGCGATATTTACGGCAGACGGCTTGCGCCGATGGTTGCCGCTTTGCTAAAAACCGGACTTTGCGCCGATTGTACCGCTCTTGAAACGGACGGAAAAAAAATGTTTATGTATCGTCCCGCCTTTGCCGGAAGCGTTATGGCAAAAATTGAATGCAGAACATTTCCGCAAATGGCAACGGTACGTACCGACGAAAAAAATTGCGACGATTTGATTTTCGGAATAGGTCTTGGAGCGGCGGATGTTGCGGAAAAAATAAAAAATTATGCAAAAAATAATTCGTGCGGAATTGCCGCTTCACGTGCGGTTGTGGATAAAGGACTTGCGCCGTATTCGGAGCAAGTCGGACTTACGGGAAAAAACGTGGCTCCCAACGTATATGTGGCTTTGGGCATTTCCGGAGCAACACAGCACACCTGCGCCGTTGAACGTGCCGGAATTGTTGTGGCGGTAAATTCCGATAAAAACGCAAAAATTTTCGATTATGCCGATTACGGAGTTGTTTGCGACGTTAAAGAGCTTTTCGGTTAATCAATACTAAATCATATGCCCCTCGTTTGAAAAATAAAACGAGGGGCAATAATATATCTTGCAATATAAAAATGTTGTTAAAAAAACTTTATTACGGCAAGTCGTAAATAACGGTTTTGTTGTTTGCTTCGGTTAAAAATTCTTCAATAAAATCTTCTTCACCATATATCCAAAAGCCGTTTTCCGTAGTTGTTTTTCCGTTATCGGATTTATATTTATAGCTTATCCAATAGGAAGTGGGATTTTCTTCCGAATCTTCCGCATATGTGTCGGCTGAAGCCGCAAAAGCATATTCAAGTATTTTGCATATTGTTTGCGCATCTTTAACTTCTTCCGGTTCGCCCATAAAAGATTCTCCGCGGTCGGTGTACGATTGTTTTTCCACAGTCATAACAAAGCCTTCGGGAATATTTTGCGGATCAAAGCTTAAATTATCTTTGCAACCCAATTCCTCAAGCGTTTTCAGCGTTTCGGAATAATACGGATATATTTCTTCAATATCGCTGTTATCATAACATTTTAGCACTGTAAGCGGAACTTCGCCGTTATCATTAACATACCACCCCTTGTCGTAGTAATATGAAAACGATAAATACATATGAGCGGTGGAAAAATAAGAGTTGGTTTCTCTTACGGTACGGTTAATATCGTTGACAAAAGCGGTACGAAGCTTTTCGGCGTCGTTTGCCGAGAAAGTTACCTTCGGCCGTATATGTCGGTAAACGTTGCGGATTTAATGTGCGTGTCGTTTCTTAAAATATCGTGGTTTTTGACCTTATATTCCGGCAACGAATAAACCGTATTTAAGGCGTCTTTGTTGCGATTGTAATATAATTTATATGCTCGGTTCATTTTTTTGCCGTTTTTAAGAGTATATTCAATCTCTATTTCCTGCCAATCCTGCGTACCGTCAGTATAATAATTTTTGTTTTTCAACGCTTCCTTGTGAACGGAAATAACCTTATTAAGTCTTTCTGCGTCGGTTATTTTATAAGGTTCTTCGGAAAGGCGGATTTGACTGTTGCCTATATAAATATATTTTATGTTGGAATGATAAAGTTGGTTTACCGTCGCACTTTGAATTTGCGATATATCGGGAATTCTGTTTTCAAAGCCCAAAATGTCGAATTTAAACGTACAAAATATTGCCAAGGCTAAAACAATTATCGTTGAAGCGGGAATAATCGTGCCTTTTGCGGTGAATTTTTTACGAATTGCAAAATTTATTAACACGGCAACGATAGTGCCGAACAACGTAAACATAAACAGACTGTTTCCGAATATCAAATAACCGCACATACCGGCAATAAGACCGCAAATAGTTGTTGCAATGCCTCGGATTTTCGAAAAAGCAATAAGGTCTCCCGAAAGTTCAACCGAACGGTGCTTAAACAGAAGCCAAGCGCACAGCGTGAATATTATTATTGCCGCCGCATAAATAAGACCTCGAACTGACGCAACCTGTTCCGGCATAAGGTAAAGATAACCTATAACCGAATAGTCTGACGTGTCGCAATAGCCGTAAAGCCTTGTTGTCATTAAAATACGAATGAATCCTTCCGTTATAACGGGGCTTGCAAGACCGAAAACCGTGAAAATAATTCCGCCAAGCGTATTTGACGAGAACTGCGACATCATTACGCCAAAAGAATAAACTCCAAGCGCATAAACGCACCCGACAAGCAATGTGACAAGCGCAAAAGCACCCGAATATTCCCATTGAACCGCAAAAGCCACATCAAGCGCAAGCACTGCTTGCGGAATAAGCGTAATTACCGCACCGGATAAATAGTTTGCCGCAAAAATATCTTTTCTTCTGAACGGCAATCCGTGAATAAATCCTGCGGAGGACACTCTGTTAAGATAAGAAAAAACCGTACTTCCGAAAATTGCCGAAATAATAATTGTAATTACAAATTGAGGCATAAGCCTTGAAATCCTGTCAACGCAAGCTTCAAATACGTTTACCGAAACGGTTACTCCGGTTTTCCAATACGTACCGTAAAGGTCGGTTTGAGTCATAACAACGTTAAGAACCGACCACACAAGCGGCAGCCAAAGCATTCTTTTCAAGTTGTTAAGAAAAAGAGTTACCCACGGCGTTGTTTTTCTTGTTTCAGAATTCATATCCCAAACCTCCAAGCTCATAAATAAATATTTCTTCCAGCGTCAACGGTAAAGTATCAAGAATAAGCGGAGAATACGTTGAAATAACGTTTTTAATTTTTTCTTCGTCGCCTTTTATTATAAGAGTTTCCACACTGCCGAAAGTTCCTCGGTGAAGTATTTCAAGCTTTTGCGCAAGCTCGGCGGGATAGCCGTTTGTGCCGAAAGAAGTTTGAATTTTGTGCACGCTACCCTTAACGTCGTCCAAAGCTTTTTCGAGAACGATTTTTCCGTTGTGCATCATTCCCACGTGGTCGCAAACGTCTTCAAGTTCTCTAAGATTGTGACTCGAAACAAGCACCGTCATTTCTCTGTCGCAAACATCTTGCATAATCAGCGACCATATGTTTTTTCGCATTACCGGGTCCAAACCGTCCACCGGTTCGTCAAGAATCAAAACTTCGGGTTTTGTGCAAAGAGCAAGCCAAATTGCCGCCTGTTTTTGCATACCCTTGGACATTCTTCGGCAACGTCTGTTTTCGTCCGCCTTAAAAAAGCCCAACATTGTTTTATAAGCGTCTTCGCTCCAATTTGGATATATACCGGCATAAAATTTTGCGGTTTGCTTTATTGAATATGTGGGATAAAAAAACAAATCGTCGCTTACATATGCGCATTTTTTCTTTATTTCCGCATTATCGTATATTCTTGCTCCGTCAACGGTTATTTTTCCGCTGTCGGGTTTGATAATCCCCGCAAGAGCTTTTATAAAGGTTGTTTTTCCCGCACCGTTGGGACCCACAAGCCCATATACCGAACCTTTCGGCACATTAAGGCATAAACCGTCCAGTGCGGTAAAACTGTCGAATTTTTTAATAACATTGTCTGCGCAAATACTAATCATCTGTGCTTTCCTCCTTGCTTGCATATATTTTGTCAACAGCTTTTTTTACAGTTGCGGCGTCTTCGCCCAAAAAAGCCAATTCGGAAACCGTGTTTTTCAGAATACCGTATAATTCGCATATACGTTTTTCGCCTGCAATATCCTGTTCGCTTCTTGCGCATACATAATTTCCTTTTGCGGCTTTTGAATAAATATAGCCTTCGGCTTCCAACTCTCTGTATGCTTTTTGAATTGTGTTTGGGTTAATCGAAAGTCCCGCCGCCAGCTCTCGAACCGACGGTATTCTTTCGTGAGGCTTTAACGCTCCCGTAATAATAAGTTCTCTAAGCTTTTCTTTGGTTTGCTCATACAACGGCCTCTTGTCGGCATAATCCAAAGTTATCATCATATCACCTCTTATCCGTACCACTGTATTGACTGTATTATAACAGATAATACAGTATTTGTCAAGAGCTTTTTCAAAAAAAGTTGAAAATATTTTTTCTGCGCAACTGTTCATAGCTTTTGGGCACACTTTGTTAAAAAAATCGTACCAAAGCATATAACGCAAGGCAAAAGAAAAAGCCCCTCGTCTTATCAACAAGGAGCAAAATCGCCTTAAATATCCAAAAACGTATTATTATTTATATTCGCCAAGAAATTCGGAATTAACTTCAAACAGTTCGTCGCACATATTTTTAATTTCGTCCATCGAACATACTGCGGAAGAAAGCGGGTCCATATATACCGCTCCGTAAACCATATCACGGCTTTTTTTCATTGCCGCTTCAACAACAAGATTTTCAATTCTTGCGGTTGTGTTTACAAGAATTGCCAAATGTTCCGGTAACGCTCCGGCAATTGTTGTTTTAAAGCCCATACGGTCAACAACAACGGGAACTTCAACGCAAGCGTTGGCGGGAAGGTTGGGAATAGAAGCGTTGTTAATAACGTTGCCGTTAAAAATAAACGGTTTTCCGTCGCCTATTCGGGCGTTAAAAATATCTGCGGCGTATTCCAAGCTCTTTTTGCCGTTGAATTCGCTTTCTAACCATTCGTCATATTGCTTTTGCGGGTTTTTGCGTCTTTCGGTACGAGAGTTCAAAGAAAATGCGTGTTCGCCGGGGTTCCAGTTTGTTCCGTGAGTGCAATATTTTTCTATGAGGTCGGGGCGTTTTCTGAACCATTGATTATATTCGGAATTATGTCCGCTTGACTCCGTAACATAATAGCCGAGTTTTAGGAACATTTCGTTGCGCACTTGCTCTTTGTTAAAATATTCCTCATTATTCGAAATAAGCTCTCGCAAACGAGGATAAAGGTCGTTGCCGTTATGCTTTAACACGGTATAAAACGCCTGATGATTAACGCCCATACACTTGTATTCAAGTTCTTCAAAAGGCACATTAAGCCATTCGGAAAGCATTTTTGCCGTTCCCTGAACGCTGTGACAAAGCCCCGTAACTTCCACGTTGGAATATTTTTGCATTGCGCCGCACAACATGGACATAGGATTGGTATAATTAAGAAAAACGGCGTTGGGGCAATATTTTTCAATGTCTTGGCATATGTCAAGCATTAACGGAATGTTGCGCAAAGCGCGGAAAATTCCCGAAACGCTTCGGGTATCTCCAATGTTAATATCAATGCCGTATTTTTTGGGGATAAGTATATCGTATTGCCAAATATCAATATCTCCGTTAAAAACCGTACAAAGAACTCCGTCCGCACCTTTCAAGGCTTCTTCGCGACTAAGCGTTGGGGTAATTTTACATTTGTTTTTCCCCATTTTTTCAATTATTCTTTCAACAACTTTCGTTATGCTCTTAAGGTTATTCGGATTTATGTCCATAAGTGCAAATTCGCACTCCTCAAAAGCGGGGAAAGTTAAAAGGTCTCGAATGCAACTGCTTGTAAATTGCAAGCTTCCCGCACCTATAAAAGCAAATTTTTTCATTATTTTATCCTTTCGCAATTAATTTCTTAATTCAATTATAACGCATATAAGCAAAATTGTCCATATAATTTATTGCAAAATATATGGACAAAAGTGCTGAAATGCGTTATAATATATGCATAAAACTCGCAAGCAAGCGAGTAATGCAAGCAAAAACGTTTTTGGGGGACAGCAAAATGGCAATAATCTATAACGGAGAAATAAGCGATACCACAAATTTCGTAACGGATAAATATATTAATATCAACAGTTGCGGTTTTCAAAATACACAACAGGACTATACCGTTGTGCGAAAAAACGGACGCCGTGATTATCACATTCTTTTGTTGAATAACGGAAGTTGCCGTGCAACGCATAACGGCAAACAATATGTGTTATCTCCCGGAAACATAATGCTTTATTTTCCCAACGAGCCTCAGCAATACGTATATACTCAAGCAAGCACGGCACTGTGGATTCACTTTTCGGGAAAAATTTGCTCCGAATTATTCAGCGATTGCGGCATATCTTCGGGTTTTTATTCCATTTCTCCAAAAATGGAAATATTGGATTATTTCACGGAAACAATACGACGTTTTAATATGCCCGGCAGAGAACGTTTTGCAAATGCCTCGTTAATCGAACTGATTTATTCCGTTGCTCAAGCGAACAAAAACGGTTTAACGTCCAAAACGGATTCGGGAATTCTTTCGGCGTTAACCTATATAAACGCCAATTATAACAAGCAAATAACATTGGAACAACTTTCCAAAATAAGCGGCTATTCCAAAAGTCGGTTTTCTCATCTTTTTTCATCGCTCACAAAAACCACGCCCATAAAATATTGTAACGGCATCCGATTGAAAACTTCGTTGGAAATGCTTGTTTCAACCAATTTGTCCATTACCGAAATTGCCCTTGATTGCGGTTTTTCCGATTCTTTGTATTACAGCAAGCTTTTTAAAAAGAAATACGGAATTTCGCCAAGCGAATACAGAAAAACCAAATCATAACGTTATATAAAATATATAAACCGAACAAAATCTCATTTGATGCCGTGGCGTGCATTCTTTTGCTGTTGGACATTATCCAATGTTGTGTTCGGTAAGCCAACACGGTTTACATGTCGAATAATTAGCGAAATACAAATTGCGGCAAGGCTGTCATACCTTGCCGCAATTTTTTACAGTAAAGAATGTTC
>CAZJCI010000085.1:2707-9239 GCA_964544455.1 uncultured Oscillospiraceae bacterium | reverse complement strand
TGGCAATGCGCTTTATCGATATACGCAAGCGTGTTTACACCTTCCCGAAGATGGGAGAAAAGGCTTACTTTATAGCTATACCCACTTCTGCCGGTACCGGTTCCGAAGTTACGCCGTTTGCCGTTATTACCGATGAGAACAGCGGAGTTAAATATCCGCTTGCGGATTTCGAAATAACTCCCGACGTTGCAATTGTCGATCCCGCTCTTGTTGAAAGCTTGCCCGTTAAGCAGGTTGCTTATACCGGTATGGATGCGCTTACGCACGCTGTGGAAGCATATGTTTCAACATTGAACAGCCCGTTTACGGATCCGCTTGCAATTAAAGCAATTGAAATGGTATTCGATTATTTGCCCGCTTCCTATGACAAGGATATGGACGCAAGAGAGCAAATGCACTATGCTCAGTGTTTGGCAGGTCAGGCGTTTTCCAACGCCCTTTTGGGAATAGTTCATTCAATGGCGCACAAAACCGGCGCGGCGTTCTCCACGGGACATATTCCTCACGGTTGCGCAAACGCAATATATTTGCCATATGTAATTAAATATAACGCTCACGAACCGGAAGCCATGAGAAGATATGCCGATATTGCAAGACGTGTTGGATTGGGCGGCAATTCCGAAAAATCTCAGGTAAACGCGCTTATTGCGAAAATCGAAGAATTCAATCGCTTAATGAATATTCCCAAAACAATTAAGGAATTCGGCGTAAACGAAGAAGAATTTTTGCAAAAGCTTGATGAAATCGCCGCAAATGCCGTTGCGGACGCTTGCACGGGTTCCAATCCCAGAGCGATTAATCCCGAACAAATGGCAAAACTGTTTAAATGCACGTTCTACGGTACGGAAGTTGATTTTTAACAAACGTATAAATGCAAACGGCACGTTTCGGCGTGCCGTTTTGTTTTGTTTGGAATGTACGGTAGAAAAATTCATATGTATTATGCTATAATGAAATTAAAAATTACAATGCGGAATTTGTTTGGAGAAAAGGAATGTTTGATTTGTTCGGCGTAATGTTTTTTATTGTTTTCGGATTTATTGTTTATACGGTTATACAAGGTATTGCCGAATGGGATAACAACAATAAATCGCCTCGTTTATCCGTTGATGCCGTAATTGCTGATAAACGTTCGCACACAACCTATCACCATAACCAAAACGGCATTCATATGCACGTAACAAAAACAACTTTTTATTATGTGACATTTGAAGTTGAAAACGGAGTCCGAACGGAGTTCAGAGTTCCTAAAAGCCAATACGGTTTGTTGGTTAAGGGCGATGTGGGAAAGCTTTGTTTTAAGGGCACAAGATATATCGGTTTTGAACGTAATTTCGATTTATAAAAACGTTAATTCATCGAAAGCTTTTAAAATATATTTGTTATTACGTTATGTGTGGAGGAGTGATTAAATAAATGCAAATCAATTTGAAAAAATTAACTTCCGACAGCAAGGATATTCGAATTTTTGAAAAAATCAACGACGAGGCGTTTCCGCCGTCGGAACATATGAGTATGGATAAGATTTTTAAATTTGCTTCCGTAACCGATACCGACGTTTTGGGAATTTACAGCGGCGAATTGCCAATCGGTTTTGTTGTGATTATGAAAAATCAACAATGCGGCTATGTTTATTTCTTGGCAATAGATAGCAAATTGCGCTCCAAAGGTTACGGAAGCGCAACTCTTAAAAAAATTCTCGAAGAGTACGGCAAAATCCAAATGATTTTGGATTTTGAAGCTTTGAACGAAAAAGCCGCCAATAACGAACAGCGGATTCGCAGACGATGTTTTTATCTCCGTAACGGATTTCATGAAACCGGCAGATATACCATGTTGCAAGGAGAAAAGTTTGAGGTTGTTTGCAATGCGGGAGAGTTAAATGAAAACGGATTAAAAGAACTTTTGGAAATAATTCATGCAAACATACCGGAATTTTCGAATGTATTGTTATAGCTTTTATTGCGTAAACAAGCGAAAGAATAATTTGTTAATATGGGTTAAATTGATTTTTCTCAAAAATTATACCACCGTTTTTCCTTATTTAATTATGCAAAAAAACGCCGCCGATTCGGTTAAAACACCGTATGGCGGCGTTTTGAATGTAAACGGAAATTTGTTAAGGCAGTTTATTTTTTTTCAAAAGTCTGTATTCGGACGGATAAATTCCGAATTCCTTTTTAAAATCGCTTGAAAAATAGCTTTGGTCGCAAAAATGCAACGCTTGCGCAATTTCGGATACGGTTTTTTCGGTGGATTCAAGCAATTTTTTTGCGGCTTGCAGCCTTGCAAACCGAAGATATTTTGCCGGCGTAATTCCAAACTCTTCCTTAAAAAGCTTTATTGCCTGCTTTTGCGAAACCCCGATATGCATTGCGGCTTTTTCAAAATTCACATCGCTTTCCACAAAAGAATCCATATAAAGTTTAAGCAATTTTGCTTTGGATTGCGGATTGGATTCGTAATCGTCCGCATATCCGCACACCGCAAGCAATATGTTTAATATGATGTTTGCCGAAACCGAAACCGTATTTCCGTTTTTTTCAAGCGTTTCAAACATCTTTTCAAAAAGCGGATAGGTATTAACCGAGCGCACAACAAAAGATTCTTGGCAACAGCTTTTATAAAGCGAATCCACGTATGTGCCGTTTACCGAAAACCACAGTTTTATGTAGGGATTGTTTTTGTCCGCACCGTAGTGAATTTTTCCGTGTTGCGCCGCAACAACGCAATCCCCCTGCAAAACCTCACGGCGTTTGCCGCCGCATTCAATAAAACCTTTACCGCCTGCTATATATTCAAAAAGATAGCTTTCTCGTTCTTTGTTAAATTCATAGCGCGAATCGGGAAAAACAATTCCCGCACCGTAAATATGCAAAAAGCCGTTGCTTATTTTTGGGGAATACCATATGTATTTTTCGTTAAAAGGCGGAAATATTTTTGAAGCCATTTTTAATTGTCCTTTTTTGTCATTATATCCATATTTATACTCTTTATTTTAAATATATTTTATAAACACATCTAATTGTAATTGTAAAAAAGTGGTAAAAACTAATATATTACGAAAAAAAACTCATTGTAATTAAAGCGATTATATGCTATTATTTTATTGTATATAATACTTTTTGGAGGCTGTTATGAAAAAAATAACATCTGTTTTGATTTCGGTTTTGCTTTTTGTCGCTTCTTTTAGCGTGTGCTCTTTTTCCGCGCTTGGAAAAACGGCAAATTCTTCCGAAAACAATCAAGCGTTTCTTTCGGAAGAAAAAGACGATTCGCTTATTCCGAATACATTTGTAAATGTTGCGTCGCTTATTCCCAACACATATGCAAAAATGGTGAACGGCGAAGACATTCACCTTGGCTATTTCGGAGGCTCCGTTACCAACGGCTACGGCGCAACTCAGGGCGTCAACTGCTGGCGAGGTCTTTCGCAAAGATGGCTTCAGGAAACCTACGGCACAAAATATAATATGAAATTCTATGAAGGCACGCACGCCGGTTTGGGCGGCACGGGCGTGGATTTGAATCTTTACAGAGCCCGAGACGTTTTGGAACTTGACGGAGGAGATCCCGTAGATTTGCTTTTTGTGGAATTTTCCATAAACGATAGCTACGAGGGCAGTTCCTATGATAAATCCGCGTTCTTTATGGAATCGCTTATTCAAGAGGTTTGGCAACTTCAGCCCACGTGCGATATAGTGGTTGTTTTAACAACCGACCACGGCAAAATGACAGCCGCAAACAGACATCACATGAACGCTCAGGCGCACGCCGACGTTGCCGAATATTACGGTATTCCCTGTTTTTGGTTTGCGGACTATATGTATCCGTTTTTGCTTGAAGAAAACGGCGGCACAACGTTCCCGTCATCGTCAAGCGAACTTTGGAACCAATATTATATGGACGGTTGCCACCCCAATGCGGGAGGTTATCAAAAATATTTTGAATTTTTAAGAGATAATTTCCTTATTCCCAATCTTGACGAAACAAAGGGATATTCAAATGTTGTAACCAATCACACTGTCCCAAGCGTTCCCTATAACACAACGGAAAAATTCCTTTCGCAGTTTAATGCGTATCATTCAAACTCAACTTCAACATATTATAATCAGCGCATAAGAAACAACGCTGATATGATATATCCTTCGGAAATAGTTAATATCGGCACGGACGGCTACGGTTATGGGATTTATAAACCCTCAAATAAAAGCTATCTTTATTCTTCAAAACCCGGTATGTCGTTTACCGTTACTTTTAAAGCGTCCAACGCAGGTTTTTATTATAAGGGACACCCAACCCAGGGACTTATTCAATACAGAGTGGACGGCGGAAGTTGGCAATATGTAAGTATGTACAGAGCTTCTTCCAACACAAACGAATATTTTATGTTTTATGAAAACCTTGAAGAAGAGCTTCACACCGTGGACGTTATTTTACGCAAAACGGCAAACGGTTCCGATTTGGCATTCAGAGGGCTTTTTGTTGAGGGCGACAGCACAGGCTATGGCGCAGTTCTTTCCGAAGGCGCACCCAACACAACAGATTTAACGGAAATAGTAAAAGTTCCCACCGTGCTTACTCCGTCATTGCTTAATACCGTTATTTCCGGAGGCGGTACTTCCAACGACGCTTCAAGCTTTAGCGTATATCACCTTGGCATTACGGATACCGACGTTTTGCGCTATATTCCAAATTCCTCAAGCGAAAGAACTGTTGCAAGCGATTGTTATAACGCCACGTTTAGATCCGTTTCGGTTCCGGAATATAAATATGCGGTAATCAGGTATTATTATGAACTTGAACCCGGAGCAACGGTTGCAAACGCCGTAGGCAACAAGCAATTCATAAACTTTTTGCAACTTTCCGGCGGCAATCCGCAAAGTTTGGGCATTTATTCGGCGGATAAAATTGTTCTCGGCGGTTTGGGCGCAAACGAATCCATAATAGATATGACCGCCATAGGCGCACGCACGGGACATTCGGGAAATCTTTCTCAAATGCATTTTTCTCCGTACGGCAACGTTACCGGAAACAAGCTTAATTCAACGGAAATAATGAATGTTGAATCGGTTACGTTTTATGCCGATTATCCGTATGAAGAATTATATGAAATTTCCGTAACCCCAAACATAAGCGTAACGGAAAATGCGCAAACAATAGATCTTTCTTCGTTAAAAATTCTTCCGTCGGCTCACAAATACGCAAAAATTAAATATTCCGCTTCCGAAAACGTAAATTTAAGTTTGCGTTTCGATAACGGTATGTATAACATAAAAACCGGCAAAAACGACGGCAGTTTTACGGCAACAAAACTTGCGCCCGAAGGCGACGGTGAAATTATAATCAACCTTTCGGAAATTGCGCAAAGCGGTCAAACCGATTATTATAAAGACGTTGATATTTTTGCAAACGGCAAAATAACGGTTGAAAGCATTACGTTTTGCGTTGAATATCCCGAAAAAGACGCCGAATTTACCGTTAAATTCGACGCAAACGGCGGCGTTGGCTCAGTTCCGAATTCCGTCAGCGGCAAAATAGGTAAACTTGTCAATCTTCCCGCCGCTTCTTTGGAAAAGGATGGCAAAATTTTCCTTGGTTGGGGATTAAGCAAGGACGCAACAACAATTGTTGAAGAATATACAATTCCCGTTGACGGCGCAACTCTTTATGCCGTTTATGCGGAAGCCGCAACAATTACATATGACAAAAACGGCGGCACGGGCACCGCTCCGCTTGCCGTAAAAGCAATTGTCGGCAAAAATGCCGATTTAATCGACGCAGACGGTCTTTCAAAAGATAACGCAATTTTTATCGGTTGGGGACTTACGGCAAACGCTGCGGAAACGGTTTCTTCCGTCACTGTTCCAAAAGAAGGAATTACGGTTTATGCAATATATAAAAATCTTGCAACGGTTTATGTAGCGTCGGACGGTTCGCTGACATATAACAACGAAACACATCTTGCCGATTACGCTACTCTTACCGAAGCTCTTGACGCACTTGGCGCAAACGGCGGCAACATAATATTCAAAGGATTATACGACGGAAATTCGTTCTTTAACGCTCTTAATTCCTCCGCTCCGCTCATAACGCTGGAGGGAGTTGACGATAATTCGATTCTAAGGTTTGAAAGCATAAGTGCGGTTAATGCGCCGATGAAGTGCAATCTTACTTTGAAAAATGTGAAAATTTTGCTTGCCGTGAACGATAACTCCAAAACCACCGATTTATATATAAAAGGATTTGGCAATAAGCTTGTTATGGATAAAGGCACGGAGATTTATACGGAAAACGGCGAAAATACCAATATACTTGGAAATTCAACCACTGTTCAAGGCTATATGATGGGCGGAAAGCTTATTCTTCGAAGCGGAAAAATTTCTTCGAATTTCCATATGGGCGCATACGGCTCAAACAGTTCGGGAAACATTTATTTTGAAATTGACGGCGGCACACCCGCAAATTCCGTGCAAGCCGGGGCACTTCAGTTCGGCAACGGTACATATAATCACAACGGCAACATTACGGT